>JADGBW010000168.1 GCA_015231305.1 Magnetococcales bacterium
CTGGGTTTAAAATTGAAGACAAAAGATTTTTTGCTGTGTCAAACAGTTCTTTAGAACGTGCTTTAAAAACAGAAATGACTGTTTCAACTGTCTTGGTTCTTACCCCTTAATAACAGCTGTTTATTAGATCAAAATGGCGTTACATATTTTCAACACTTTCTAATAAAAAGCCAATTAATATCAAAACTAAACAAATGCCAGTTCTGGGTAGAGACCTGCTACTATTGTTGTATTGTTGGTATCTTAATCATCAACTTTGGGTTCATCCTTATTTTCATCATCCAGTTTTTTTGTACGTCTTATTACCAAATCGGCAGCAAACATCTGTAGGGCATGGTTGTGGTGAATACTGCGGTCGTTAAAGTCATCAAACAGATAAAATAAATTATTTATATTTTCATAATAAGCACGACCCAAAGAGTACATCTCCCGGCTTTTAACAAGTTTATCTTTAGCTAGACGGTAGAAAAGGGTTGCCGATCTTTTTTTGTTTTTCCGACATTTTTCAAAATGCTCTTTTCCTTTAGCTATATCTTCTTTAGCAGCCGTAAAATCTATAATTTCATTAATTTTAAAGATCTCATTTTTAATTAATTTTATGCAATCTGCATTTTTTACTTCACCATCTTCTTTTAATTGATCTAACTGACTGGACATACACTCTAATGTAAGGTTTGTTTGAGAATGAATACATACCAAACATTTAGAGTTGATACAGTTTTCTAAAAATTCTGACTCTTTTAGTATTACCTCATTGCATAAAGAGTAAGTTATGCCTGATTTAAAAGAGGTAAAATGCATAGGTGCATTAAACAATAACTCCCACTGGTACAACTCTTGACCCCATTTATCAAATTCACCTTGCCAATCAAATGGGTTATATATGAGGATAGAGTCCAAAAGCAGCTTTAGCATTCCCATTCTGTTGAGCATAGGATAGCGATAACGCCGGATCATCAATTTTAACCCCTCCTGAAGGCCACAAATAAAAACTAGGCTCTGTCTGTTTGAGGTTAAACTTGGCTGTGACTCAGGCTCTTGTTGTTCGGCAACTTTAGACATGATGACTTTTTTAAAAAATGAGCCACTTTTGTCTCGGTACTCATGCATCTCATTTTGCATTTTTTTACAGTTTTCTTTTTTCAAAGGATAGCGTTTTTTAAACCCCTCTAAAAAAATTGCATTGACCTCTTCATGTTTTATCCAGGCACCTAAACGTTCAATGAGACCAGCCCGAAGATTAGACACACGGCTTTTACTATTTTTAAACTCGGCATCAACTTTTAATTTTGATTCGAAGGAGAGAGGTTGAGTCAAAAACAAACGATCTCCCAAAGCTAGAGCAAGAGAAAATGTCTGGGTTAGGGCTTTATGAGGAATATCACGCCCTGCATAATCTCCCGAAGTGTTTAAAGCACGAACCTTACCCTTACGAAACAACACATCGGCCCTTTTTAGCAATCTTAAACCCCAAATTCCTAACAGAAGAATTATCTTGTCTTTTACTGTCAGTTCACGATCTAAAGGTTCAGTACTGTTTTCTAAAGGAGTCTGCTCATCACTATAAGCGCGTAAGGACCATATAAACTGGGTAATGGAGTTGCAGGTCTGTAACAGCTCTATTCCGGCATCTGCTGGATAACCGCCCCGGTTCATATATTCGGCTGCAATCTGCATAAAACCGATAGAGACAAAAAGTCGGTCCAGTTCAAAAGATCTATCGCCAAACACAACCAAAGACGATTTTTTAGGAGTCTGCTTAGCTTCATCAGCTGTCACAGGATTAAAATCAATTTTAAAAGCACTGTTGTGCTCTCCAAACCAATCTTTAAGCCAGGCCATAATTAGGTTCTTTCCATCTTGCGTGGTATCAATATCTATGGGCCTGTAAAGTATAGAGTCTCCCTCCCCTACACGAATGTTAGGGGGACATGAGGCACATGATTTGTCACTGGGGAACTCACCACTGCTTAACCAACGGTCAAAAATATCAATTAGGGTCGGTTTTTTTCTCTGTTTATCACTAGCACTACATTTGCTGCTAAAATCATCTACACTTATTCTACCAATTATCTTATCCCTATATTGTTCACCTTCCAGCTCTTCTTTTAATGCTTTTAAAGATATACTGGCAAATACTGTATCGGCCATACTACCCAAGACATTTGCAGTAGCCATATTGACAAAATGGGGCCAATTGTTGTGATGCATGGTTGGGTCACAAGAGTCCTCAAGGCTATATTTAAATCCTGAAGACTGATGACGGTGAATGATAAACCGCCTTATTTCATGGAGACTTACAACATAGTGGTAGTAGGCTCGCGGCAGATAGCCCATAAATTTTGGCTTAACTTTTGGCGAGCTTGCGCATAAGGCGTTGCTGCTTGCAATGTTGGAATTATTAGTTTGCTGATATTCTTTGTTTAACTGACAGTTGAAAAAGTCGCTGCGATTGTTAAGCTCGGTAACGTCAAACTGTTGAGACCCTTTGAAGAATAGGAGGTTTCCAGCTTTATGGTGAAGCTCTGCTAAAATCAACAGATAATTAGAGTGACTCACCTGACTTGGGGTCAACGATTTTTTTATCAACTCCTCCTTATGTGTCATACCAAATTGCATACGCAACCACAATAGATCTTTCTCAAGTGAACCAGGCCCAGTATCCACACCCCCTGAGTTCTTCTCAGCAACCCAAGCACTAGCAAAAAATGGCTGGTAAAGAATATTGACGTGTTTTAAAAGCTGTTTATGGGAAAGACCCCACTGTTGCTTAGTATCCTCTTTAGAATTTTGTTCATCTAAAAGCTTACCATAGGAGATGATTAGCATGCGGGCCAATTGACAGGTATTACGATACTCCACCTCAGCCTGTTCCAAATTATTAGACTGTTCGTAGGTCATCGCATGTTGCAACATCAACCGTAGCCTGGCAACTCCCCAATCCAATGACTGGTTAATACTACGAATACCAGCTTCCTGAGCCAGAAGTACTGCTCCCATTGATGAGACCAAATCATCATTACTTCTTCCACCCGCCTTAATTTGACATCCAGATATTCTGGAAAATTCTTCATCAACTAATAAAATGGCATGTCTATACTGCTGCCTTGCACCAGCAAAATCCTGATCATACTCATACAACTCCCCAAGTCCAGTCACAATATCAAGGTTAACATTCTCCTGCTCTTTTAATAAATTATGAAATAGTGCCTTTAAAGATTGCGATTCATCCAAAGTAAAGTTAAAGGCCGCCATCTCCTCTTCAGAAGAGTTAGATACATATTTAATTTCAAGGGCAATTTCACTACGAAACCGAAAAGCATACATACCATTTAGAACTTTATGTAAATAACGGTCAGAAAAAACGTAAACGACCTTTTCTAATAGTTCTCTTAAATCTGGCATCCTATGGATATGGGTAAACTCTTCGACCCGTTCTAAGTTGCTCCAGGCGAAAGCCCGCCAGTGGAGTTTAAAAAGAAAGTCTGCAATGTAAAACATGGAAACAGCAGCCTTATCATCTCGATGAATAAACTGAGAACCAAAGGCGTCGCTAAGCTTTAAGTATAACTCCTCAACAAACTGCACACGGTAGATAAAAGGGTCAGAAAAATAGAGAACATCATGACAGTTGGATAATAAAATCTTGGAGTCAGAACGATCTTCAATGGAGTGTAGCTGACGAATAAAAACCCCCAACATCTCTTTTAGCCGTTTAGGATTGCCAGCACTACGATAGGTGAGAAAACGAATAAAGGAGCGGATAAAGGCTTCCTCTTCATCACTCTGTTTTATCTCGTTCTCCTCATCTTTTTGCTCATCATCTTGTTTTTTAAACAAATATTTTTGATTAAAACCACTTAAACGCTCCCAAGGATATTGGATGTAAACTTTAATATCATGATCATCTAAATCATTTTTTAATTTTCTTTCACCATTAAATGGGTCTATCCAATAACTTGTCGATGGAAAAGTAGGAACTGAACCCTTTTCTACAGATAACATTAGAGGAAAGGCACGGCGGTTGAAATACTCCATCTGATAGCGTTGGTTGGCCCGTCGATGCTGACGACCAAGATACTCCTGTATTCTTTTAGAAAACTTAAGCTCAACAGGAACAAGCTCTTCAGGAACGTTCATCCTTTCGACAAAACGGTCTCTTGATCTAGGAGACCAGTCAGTTAATAACGATGGAATGTAGATATGGTGATTAAATATTGAAGTTAACATTGGCTGTCGAGCAGTTTTATCCGCTAACCACTCATCATGCAGCAAGCGACCACCAACAAAAATAAACCGGGCATTTGTAGAAGAAATTATCCGTTTCATATCAGAAAATAACCTGTTTACTGCTAATGAACGCAGCCTCTCTGATGTCTGAACCTCTTTCTCTAGTAGATAATCATATGGTTTGTTTTCATCTTGTTCTACCCGGCCTGTCAATTTATCCAACTCATCAAAAAGAAAAGTTATTTCAGGACTGGGGATAGTCATATGTATCCCCCACTCTGACAAAAAATGGACACGATTATCCTGAATAGTGTTAAGCACCTCCATGAAGGCGGACTCTACTGAACGGGGATCTCGTGGCGAAATTTCTATCTCTTTTTCTTTTTGATCACCAGAAAAAAGAGAGTTAAGCCATAGTGCAGGCTTCCATATTTGATGGCTAGATTTTTCCAGGGTGCGGCTAGAAAGTGTAGTCAGAAGATCATCAATTTTATTGAGATTTCTTCTGTATGGCAAGACAGGAATTCGCTGAGCCAAACTGTAAAAAGTAAGTGCAGAAAACAGGAAAAGTAACAGATGATAAACCCGTGGTGAAAGAGATTTAACATATTCTGTATTTTCTATTTTACAGTTTCCAGAATTGCCAATCCCGGCTTTTCCATCTCCAAAGTCACATCCTTTTAAACTTCCATCTCTCTCTTGTTGATTTTCAACATTGCTATCTCCAACAATCCTCTTTTCAGGTTTATTATATCCGACTGGTAGAGGATAATTATTGTGAAAAAGATAACTAACCAGAGAGTTGGTGTTAGGAGAGGTTGCATTTTTGCTACCATCTTTAGTCGGTATTTCTAGCTTTATATCGTTTGGGATTAAAGGAAAATAGAAAAATGATAGCCAAAACTCACTGTTTGAATAGAGACAGAAGGTACGGGGGACTGGGCCTAACTCATTTTCAGCAAATTGTTCATTGCTTTTATACTTATCTTCCAACAAAAACCTGCAAAAACTGCTTGTGTATTTTTTCTCTTTTACAAGTTTTCTAACTGTGAGGGACCACGGCTCATCTTTTTTTGTATTATCAAATATTGCCGAATACTGATCAACTGCAGAGTAAGAGTTCGCCAAATACCTCTCCTCAACAGAAGCAGACATTATTTTTTCGTAACTTTTCCTGATTTTTTCTTCATTTAAATCTGGAAGTACAAAAAAAGCTTTACCCATAAGGTTTGTAGCTAATAGGATAATTGCCACAGCCATCAAATTTCGTAAAAAAGCTACCCTGGAATACCAAGCAATAAAAAGCTTACGGTACTGCTCCTGAAGGCCACTCAGCATCCCTTGGATCACCTCTCTATGATCCAACCTGTCAAAACCCAAATTTACGTTAACAACGATTGTGGGCAACCATGATTGAAATAAAAAGCGAGGTAAAGAGAGACTTTCTAAATGACGAAACCAAATTAGATTATGTTTGAGAAAACTTGACCTTTCTACCCTATTATCATCTTTTTGGTTAGAATCTTTATGTTCATCTTGAATTACCAGTATAGGACGTTGAATCCACTCATACTCCATCCAGAAAAATAAGTGCGTTATTGCCATTATCAGCCCTGTCCAAATAAGTTGCTGATTTAAAGAATAGCTAGTAATAAATGGTTCATTGTTATTAAAAGTAGCAAGTACTGGTGCAAAGAAGTGCGCGAAAACAATGATAGAGAAAATAGCTTTTAGCCAAAGAATTATAACCATACGGAAGAGAACGTTGGTATTATTATGGGTATTAGCATCTGACAAACGTTTAGTCACAACCCTCCCACTAAACATCATTATAAATATGGATAATATTAAAATAATATTAATTTCACAGTTATAAATAATAGAGATAAAATAATTAAAGATGTTGTAAAGTTCTAAATTCCCAGAAAGCTCAGGCATCAAAATTATATATATCAACAAACCAATAATGCCAGTTATACAAAGCAGCATATAACTAATTGACAACTTTTTATCAGTTTTACCAATATCGTATTTATCAACAACTTTTCTATCTCTAGCTCTAGCTCTAGCTTTCTGACTATAACAAATGCTACGCAGAAGAAAATCAACTGCCATGGTTAGAAGAGTTAAACCAAACAGACCAATTTCATTTATAGAAAGTAGAGTAATAGCTTTATTTTCGTCATTTATATTTGCTGTTGAAGACTCAATACCAGTAGATGGCAAATACATCGAAAATATTACAAAAACTGTCAGGGAAGTAAATATTACTATTGGCAACAACGTAGAATGATTATGTGTTCTTAAATTATTAATAGATAGAAAAATTAAAGCAGTACATAAAAGTTGAACACTTAACAAAGTAATGAAATTGTCTAGGTTGATACTATTGCTTAAAAGTTGGACAAGAATCACCAAAGGCAAAAAAGCTACAAAGCTAAACAGCACCACTTTCTCAAAGATTGTCAGGGGGTGTTTAAAAACCATGCGGTTTAATACAGTAAAAATTTTATACAATATGTTTTTGCTATATAGCAAAAAAGCAAAAATTGGAGCTATGAAAGGAATGGCAAACAAAATTCTATAGGGAAGAGGGTCTTGCAAAAGCAGATAACCGGAAAACTCTGATAGAAGCTGCATGGTAACTAACATCAAGAATGCTATCAAGACAACTGCAAGATAATCGGTTAACGTTCTACCCACATTGCTTGTCATGTAGCGTTTGAAAGTATTTTCTTTAAATTCCCTTAGACAGTATTCTACAAAACTGGTTTTACCAACCCCCCGTCTTCCCGTAACCAAGAAAGCACCTTGTGGACTAGAGTCCAATAGGGCGTGAACAAGATAAGAGCGCAACCCCTCTCTTCCAATCAACTCATCAGCATCGTTTTCTAATCCATCCTCTGGTCCTGCATGTCGACCAAAAGGAATAAAGTATGAAGAGCCAGAAAAAGATGAATTAGTGTGCTTTTCGCCATCTGGCTTTTTTGGGTTTTCAGAGGAATCTGACATCAATAATCTCACGACTTAAATATTAAAACTATTTATTTATATTGTAAAATATATGCGGGTTTTAAATATAGTATTAGGAGTACAAAGGGCACGTTTATAACATTTATATTTAAAACAAACAATAAACTTTTGTTTATTCTAAAAATAGACATTATATATTACATATAACAGATTAAAGATTTGCTAGAGATATAGTTGTTTTAAATTAATAGCTACTATCGAAAGATATCAAAAAGTATAAGCTATATTTTAACTTGGATCTTGTAGTTGGGGTGCATTAATGGTGTAAAATATTACTTAATCTGATTAACCTGAAAAAAGAGATATCTTTGTTGGTGATTAGAATTTTTTATGAACTAGCCCGGATATTTCATGAAGAGTGGCCGAAAGGTTGTTCCAGGGGTTGTCAGA
>JADGBW010000050.1 GCA_015231305.1 Magnetococcales bacterium
ATCACATTCTTTTGGGCGATGCTTAAATGTGTAGACACCATTATCATTTGACAGTGCTTTTAGAGGTTTTGCGTATTGAGCATCTACAGCTTTAGCACGTCTTTCAACATCTAGCCCACTAAGGTATTCTTCTTCATCTCTTGACATAATGCCTCTCTGATATTGTTTGTGTGTAAAACTTATTCAATTCTTGTAGTAATTCTTGATTATTTTATAAGAAGTATTCTAAAGACCAGATGAATCAAGTAACTTTGATGAAAATTTTAAATATAACTATAAAAAAATGAAAACCTTACTAGTTACAATAAAACAACATGCAGTTAATGTCGAGATATAATAATTAAAAAATATACTTGAAATTAGTTAAAGTTAAATTGTTGTTATTTAGCAAGTAATAGTATTAATGTTACCATTCAAAGTGCCAAAATAAAAGAAGACTGGAAGTAGTGTATAACTTATTAAGTATAAATTTTTTTATTGTTTTATTAGGTTGGTAGAAATCACTTAAAGGTTATATATTTATAAAAAAATATATAACCTTCTAAGAAGCCTTTATGCAATAGAAGCCTTTATGCAATTCTAAGTGTTGAGAATCTATTATGTACAATCTATGATTACTATACTTAAATTTGTAAAACAATAATGATATAACTTAGTTCGATAATTAACAACTTTATAATCACATAATCTCATAAAAATCGGCTATAGAAATAAACTCTTCTGATATTTTACTCTCGTGTTGGGAACTTGGGGCTGATATGTGTCTTAGGTGTTTTATGCCGTAGTTTTTTGCGGCTTTTAATACTGGTTCGGAATCGTCTACTAGTAGGGTTGTGTTTGGGTCAAAGGGGATTTTTTTGTTTAGGGCTGTCCAGAAATTTGCTTGTTCTTTGGCGAATCCTAAGTCGTGACTGCTTATTATTGTGTTGAAATATTTGCCAATTGGGGTTCTGGCCATTTTTAGCTCTATGGAGCGACTATGAGCATTGGTTACTAGGTGGGTTGGTCGGTTTTGGTTTTTTAGCTGCTTTAGAAAATTTATTACGTGGGGATGGACTTTTATTAGGTGGGCTACCTCCTCTTTTAAAAGGGGAATGTCCATTTTTAGCTCTCTGCTCCAATGGTCTAAATCGTACCAAGCTAGTGTTCCGGCTACTTTTTGGTAGATGTTAAGTACTGACTCTTTTGCAGCTTCAAATGTTTGCCCGGTCTGTTTGGCGTAGGCGTTTGGTACGGTTTCAAGAAAAAAAACGTTGTCGAAGTTTAAATCCAGCAGTGTGCCATCCATATCTAGAAGAACGGTTTTTATTTGTGACCAGTCTAGTTGGGGCTGGTTTTTATTAAGAGCGGTAGTCAGCATTGATTTTTATATAATCGTGGGTTAGGTCACAGCTCCAGATGGTTCTTTTTGCAACGCCACTTTTTAAATCAATAGCAATGGTTATCTCTTCTTGGTTCATTACCTCTTGGCCTTGTTCTTCTTTATAGTTAGGGTCACGCACCCCACCTTTAACAATTTGTACGTCACCTAAATAAATGTCAATTTCTTCTACATTAAACTCAACACCAGCATAGCCAATAGCACACAGAATCCGACCCCAGTTAGGGTCACACCCAGCAAGAGCTGTTTTAACTAGGGGGCTTCTTGCCACGCTCATAGCCACCTGTTTAGCTTCGGTTTGGTTTTTTGCACCTACCACATTTATAGTTACAAATTTTGATACCCCTTCACCGTCACGTATTAACCACTGGGCTAGCTCTTGGCATATATCGTTTATTGCATCTACAAGGGGAACCACAGTTGCTGAGTGGGGGTCTTCTATTAGGTTGTTTTCAGCTAAACCAGAAGCAAACGCCATTAAAGTGTCGTTAGTTGAGGTGTCACCATCTACACTTATGCTGTTAAAGCTAGCTTCAATTGCTTCGTTGAGTATTGTTTGCAGGGCAGGGGATGTAATTGCAGCATCAGTAAAGATAAATGCTAGTAAGGTAGCCATATTGGGGTGAATCATCCCTGCGCCTTTTGCGATGCCCGTTATGGTTATGTTTTTGCCGTCAATAACCACTTTTTTTGAAATTGCTTTGGGGTAGGTGTCGGTGGTCATTATAGCAGTTGCAGCCTCTAACCAGCCGTCGTGGGTAAGTGCAGCAGTTAGTTTAGGTATTGCAGATAAGGGCTTTTCTATTGGCAGAGTCTCACCAATAACACCAGTTGAAGCTGTAAATACAGTATCTGTTGGTATTTCAAGGGTATTGGCAACAGTTTGAGTTATAGTTTTGGCGGTCTCCATACCTTGGGGGCCATTGGCAACATTGGCGTTGCCGGAGTTAACTATTAAAGCCTGTGCAATACCTTTTGGCAGCCTCTCTTTACATAGAGTAACAGGAGCTGCAACTACAAGATTTTGAGTAAACAGCCCAGCTACAGTGGTATTAGGGGCCATGGATACCATTAGCAGATCTTTTTGTCCATTTGCTTTAATGCCACAGGCTATTGCTGCGGTTTTAAAACCTGGAACTGGGGATAGTGGTTGTAGCTTTGGCATGCCTATAGCCATGGTATTTAACTCTCTTAAAAAAATTCTAAATAAAATAATACTATATTGGCAGTTGGTGACCCGTTGGGACAACTGCTAAATAATAGATAATGTCAAAGTGGCAGAAAGCGATTGAAAAAGCCACCCTAGAATTTCTGAATTTTTGACGGGTTTGCTAATAAATATAATATAACTATTTTTCTAACATATTTAAAAGAAAGAAAAAAGCATAGTTGGCATTAATATTGTAAGACGTAGGTGTAAGTCACATAATTTATTAAATAGAGGTATATATCATGGGACAAAGTATTGAAGGTCGTTTAGCTCGTTTAAAGTGGTTGGGTGATATGGAGCCTGAATATGAAGAGCTGTTTGATTTAATGAATTTAGCTTGTGGTGTAGAGTCACAACCAAGCCAAACTCGTTCATCACTAGATTGGGCTGTTATTGCCAAGTCACAAGCATCTGCTTCTGGTGGTTTTTTCGGTGGGTCTAATATGTTGGCAGTGCACTAAAAACCCAAGCAATTATTGTTTGTTTTTGATTGGGTTTTAAATAAATTTGTTTTAAAGCTTTTTAAAAATCGTTTTTACATAACAGCTACTACACATCTTGAGTGGAGTAGTTGTGGTTATTAAGAAATTTTTACAAAAGAGATGATTTGTTTTTGGTTATAGTGTTTTTGTAAAAAAACATTGTGACCAATTGCCGAATTATCTATCACATACAATATCCACGATTGTATGTTCCCATAGAAGCAGATGAAAGACTGAATTTAATCTTCTGTATTGCAGCACTCCATAATAATTTTACCATTAACTCTATATTATTATATCTGTTTTATAGGGTAGCAAAATAAATGTTCTAGTTATAAAATTTGATCCAAAGGTGTGATTTTTTTTATAACCGCATTTCATTGTAATAAAAGCTATGATAGCTTAGTCGTCTTAACTATTTCAGCTAATATTATTATGGATCATTGGACATGACAGACTCAAAACAAGAAGTGCGTGATGAAAGGTATTTTGCAGCACGCAGGGTTACTCTTATTAGTGTAGCTCTTAATATAATTCTCTCAGTAGGTAAAATTTTTGCAGGAATGGTTGGCAATTCGGCAGCTATGTTGGCGGACGGCATCCATTCAGCATCTGACCTTGTGACCGATGGCGTCGTGCTTATAGCAATGCGTATAGCCAAACAAGGTGTTGATGAAGAACACCCTTATGGCCATGGAAAGTATGAGACATTAGCGACACTGTTTGTCTCTGTTGCTTTAGTGGGAGTAGCAATTGGCATTGCGATTGATGCTTGGGACCGTTTGTTAAATCCAGATTTAACCCCACCCACTTATCTGGCATTAGGTGCTGCGGTTATATCTATAGTATTGAAAGAAATTATTTTTCAATACAGCTATCGGGTTGGTAAAAAATATAATGCCAAAGCTATTATAGCTAATGCTTGGCATCATAGATCAGACGCTGTCTCATCCATTGCTGCCTTAATTGGTGTTGGTGGGGCAATGGCTGGCTATCCAATTCTTGACCCTCTTGCTGCAGTTGCTGTTGCCTTTATATTGGGTAAAGTAGGTTTTGAGTTGTTTGTAGAGTCACTCCATGAACTTACTGACTCTAAGTCTGCTATCGATAAAGAGGTGCAAGAAAAAATTTCCAATATGGTATATGCGGTTGATGGTGTTATTTCAGCCCATTTACTTAACCCGCGGGGTTTAGGGCCTGATATTAGGGTGGATGTACATGTGGTTGTTGATGGGTATCTTTCTGTTTCAGAGGGGCATCAAATTGCAGAGCAGGTACGATACCATCTAATGCAAGAGTTAGAGGCAGTAACTGACGTTTTGGTTCATGTAGACCCAGAAGAAGATCATGAAGAACAGGTTGAGCTGTATGCCCCGCGCGCAAGGTTGCAAAGCTTGGTGGACGAATTTACGAAAGACTCTCCTCTATTGTCTAATTTAGACCGTCTCACCGCCCATTATATAGGAAGTGGTATATTGCTTGAGCTACAGTTTGCGATTGACCTTACATACCCCATGATGTTGATCCGTACTGAGGCTACCCAATTATCAGAAAAACTATTGGCTGCTGAAAACGATATTAATGAAGTGAAGGTTGGCTTTATAGTCATTGATAAAAACCGGGTGTAAAAAAGAGGTGACTTTATAAAATTATCAGCCTGTAGATATAAGTTTAATAAATGAACTTTTTTATAAGGTAACCATTCTTATTTATATGGCGACAGATTTTCATGGCATGATAAAGAAATTATAAGAAGTTATAAGGATTAAAATGAGCAGTGAAAGCGCAGTTGCAACACCACCAACCTCTTTTGCCCAAAAGATAAACGGTCGTTACAACGGTATTATACGTATGGCAGATGCTTGGCACTTAGCCGAAGCAGTGGCAGTGTATGATGAGTGGTATATAGTTGATCCTGAAAATCAAGATAATCTTCGTAGTGTTGGTGGTTCTGATGCTGGTTGTTATCTGGAGGAGCTACTAGAGGAGATTTTACGAGAAGAAAAAGGGGTGTGGAGCACCTTAGTATATGTGCAAGAAATGTCCAACCCCCAGATAATTAAAATTTTTCATCCCAGACGTGCAGGTTGTGGTTGTGGTGGTCAGGGGGGTATTGTTCCATGGCGGGTGTTAACCAGAATTAAGCCAGAACCAGTACCCCAGTGGCATAAAGAAAGCTGTGAGATAGATACTTCTGAATCTGGTGTTGGTGGTCTTAAATGGTTGAAAAAACTTTTTATTAGTTAAACCTAAAACGGCAATTAGCGCAAGCTATTGATACACTAGATAAACCAATATCTTACGCCATGTACGCACCGTCAATTGCCAAATTTAAGTTAATTGCAAGATGGGGAATTTTTGCAAATGTCGGATAATATTACTCTGACCAAAACTATTTTTAAAAACTTTTTCCCCTGTTTTATCCCGCTAAAAAAATTAGTTTTTTCAATATCTCTCTCCTTAATATTGTTTATATCTCTGTTCTCCATAGGCAGTGCTGCTCAAAACAGCGAACCCATTTATGGTGAAGTTAATAAGCAGCTTGAAAAATTTGTTGTAGTTAAACTAAAAGCTGACTTAAGCAAGCTTAGTGAAAAGCAAGGCCAAATGTTAGCTAATTTAGAAGATGCAGCCATGATAATGGATGATATCTTCTGGCAGCAGGCATACGGCAACCGTGATAAACTTTTTACTAAATGGCCCAGTAAATCTATACAAAAATTATTAAAAATTCATTATGGCCCATGGGATAGATATAGTGGTGATAAACCCTTTTTTGTAGGTGGTGGTAACAAGCCATCAGGGGCTAACTTTTATCCTGCTGATATGGCAAAAAGTGAACTTGAAATCACAGGGCAAAAAAACCCAAAGTTACTAGACCCCTATACCATGGTACGGCGCAATGCCAATGGTAAACTTATTCCCATTGCATATCATCAATTTTTTGCCAATGAACATAAACTTGCAGCTAAAAAATTGCGACAAGCTGCCCAGCTAGCAGAAGATCCAGGTTTTAAACATTATTTAAATATGAGGGCAGAAGCACTTTTAAATGATGAATACCAAGCTAGTGATTTTGCCTGGATGGCGATGAAAAACAACATGGTTGATATTATAATCGGCCCCATAGAAATTTATGAAGATAAATTTGGTTATAAGGCTGCTCATGAAGCATTTGTACTGTTAAAGGATCTTACTTGGAGCAAAAAGTTAGAAAAGTATACCAAGTTGTTACCAAGTTGGCAGAAACAGTTACCTGTTGGGCAAGCTTATAAACAAGACTCCCCCGGAGCTGAGTCTGACCTTGGGGTTTACGATGTTATTCGATATTCTGGTGATGCAGCTGCTACTCGTGCTATTGCTGTACATCTACCCAACGATGCCCAGGTACAGTTAAAAGCAGGTTCTCGACGTTTGCAGCTTAAAAATGCCATGGAGGCAAAATTTAACTATATAGTTAAACCAATGGCAAAATTGCTTATTGCGCCATCGCAACTAAAACACGTTAATTTGCAGGCTTTTTTTAATAACACCATGTACCATGAAATTGCCCACGGGTTGGGAGTAAAAAAGCTACTAGTATCTAAAAAAAGTGTTGAGAGCAGCCTTAAAGAGAACAGTTGGATGGTTGAAGAGGGTAAAGCAGATGCTTTGGGGCTTTTTATCACTGCCAAACTACAACAAAAAGAGGGGTGGCATGAGGCAAAATTGCTGGACTCTTTAGTTACATCTTTTACCTCAATTTTTCGTGCAATACGTTTTGGAGCCACCAGCTCCCATGCAAGAGCAAACCTAATTAGGTTTAATTATTATAAAGAACATAATGTTTTTATCCGTTCACCCCAAGGATTATACCTTATAGACCCACAACGTATGAATAGTGCGACATCTTCATTAATTGCACTTATCCTACGCCTGCAAGGTGATGGAGATTATGCAGGGGTAATAGAGCTTGAGAAAAAGTATGGAACCATATCTCCTCAACTAGCCAAAGATTTAAAAAGGTTGCAGTCGGCTGGCATACCTCTTGATGTAGTTTTTGAATAATTTACGCAGGCATTAATACTGTTGTTTATCTGCTGTTTCTAGGAAAATAGATTTCTACGGAAATTCCTGTTATATTGGGATATTGGGGTCTATTTTTATAGTTAATATTTTTTAGGTTTGTCTAATGGCAAAGGCACTTTTAATTGTTCCACATTTTTGGGACCCGGTTTGTGTTCCTCTAGGAGTATCTTCTCTTAAGGCTTATTGCGAACCCCACGGTCACCAAATTTCTCTTTTCGATTATAATTCGGTTGGGGATATCTTTGGTGCACAAAAAGAGTATTTTGAAATTGGAATTCGGCAGTTTCCCCAATGGAAAAATTGGAACATACCTCGAAATGGTACAGAAACCTTAGCTCTACACCAGTTAGTTTATCTTTTTATGAAAGATGAACCAAACTATAAAGAGTTATGCGCTGAGATTGTCAATGTAAATGGTGCTCCCCACGATACGTTTATGGCGGCATTTGATGTAGCTGCTTTTGATGAGTTATTTGCTAGGCTATATGGTAGAGTTGAAGAAATTCTACTTAATCTTCTAGAAAAAAACGCCCCCCAAGTTGTAGGTTGCTCTCTATATAATTCAACCTGGCCTGCTACACTATTTATTTTAAAAATGGTTAAAAAACTTAGGCCAAGTGTGCGCACTGTGGTTGGTGGTCCGGGACCAATTATGGGTATCATATCCAAAGAAGAAGAGGTGCAATCATTTTTTAATGCGCACGACTGTATAGATTATTATGTTGTGGGTGAAGGCGAAGCAGCTTTTTTAGATATTTTAAATGACAGCAATAAACCCTCGGCAATTGTTCACCCCCAAAACTACATTAAAAGTTTGGTTGACCTTCCTTTGCCAGACTATGGTGACTTAGATTTAAGGTTCTACCTATCATTATCTATAGCTAGTGCTAGGGGGTGTCCTTTTGAGTGTTCATTTTGTGCTGAAACTATTTTTTGGAAAGGGTTTCGTTCGACACCAAAAAGTAAATTTTATGAGAATGTAAAAAAACTAAGTAAAAAATATAATCGTCGTTGTCTCTATATCTGTGATTCTCTCTCCAACCATGTAATAAGCACTTTAACCGATTTAACCCACCAAGAAGGTTTGGCCTTAAAATATGATTGTTATTTAAGGGCTGATATCTCCTGCACCTATGAAGATAGAGCAAAAAAATGGAGCCGCGGTGGTTTGCATCGGGCAAGGTTGGGTATGGAGTCGGCAAGTCAGCGGATTCTTGACGAGATGGTGAAAAAAACCGATGTAGAAACCATGGAGAAAAGTTTAGCGGTTCTATCAGGTGCTGATATTGTCACAAGCACTTTATGGATAGTGGGATATCCTGGTGAGACAGAGGCTGAATTTGAAGATACGTTAAAATTTATTAAACGCAATAAAAACCATATTCACCAAGCTGACCCGTGGCTGTTTCAATTTCACCCTGAAGGGCTGGCAGGTTCAGATCACTTGGCTGAGTCTGGGGTGAAAACCCGTTTTAGTTCTCAACTAAACAAGCTTTTTGCCATCACACCCTACGTGGTTGGCAAAGGTTTAACCTTGGCAGAAAGGTTTGATAGGCTAGAGAGGTTTGAGAGGTCAAGAGTTGAAGCTGGTGTGTCTAACCCTTATTCGTTTAAAGAGTGGAACGAGGCTGACCATCGCTGGCAGGAATTGGGCCACAAACGGCCCTTAACATTGGTGGATCATATGGCCCCACTTATTAGATAGTTTACATCTTAGTTAATACAATTTGAGGTTTAAAAAATAGTATATATTGGTTTTAGTTAAAAATTGTGCACAATACGAACCCTTTGTAATCTCATGTAGATGGGAATCTAGCCCGGATATTTCATGAAGAATAGCCGCTATGCTGCCCCAGGGATTGCCAGAACTGCGTTGCAGGATAAATTTTTAAGGATCACATACGGTCAGTATGCTCACCTGAAAAATTCAACCTGCTCATTGTTATGACAACCCTTGGAACAACCTTTCGGCCACTCTTCATGAAATATCCGGGCTAGAGCAGCAGTGTTGAGCTATCTGGATTAACACCTTGTTAGGAAAAAAAAGTCATGTTGGTTGTAGGGTGGCTGTTTTCGATTTGAAATCACTATACTATGGACAATTTGTTATGTGTTGAAATACAATAAACCGTTAAACCTAGAAACGGCAGTTGGAAGTGCGTACATAGTGTAATCTATTGATTTATCTGGTGTATCAATGGAAATCGCGGTCACCTTATTGGTGATAAGACTTTCCCTTGATATGCCAGGTGAATCAATAGGTTGCGCTAGGTGCGTGCTTACAACTGCCGTTTCTAGGTTAAAGTAGGCTTTATGAAATTAATGAAAAATTCCATAAAATCTGGTTTTAATTTGGTTGCTTAGTTCATTTTAGCAGGTTTAAGTTTTTTTATGTCAAGAGCACTATTTATTGTTCCTTTGCTTTTTTTGTTTTTGGTTTTTGAATAATGACCATTAACCAAGAGTATAGCTCATCTTCACACTCATCTCTAATACGTCTAATTGCCATTATATTTTTAATATTTTTTACTCCTATGATGGTGGTTGGTGATAAAAACCGCCAATTTGGATTTGACCCAACATATAAACAAGAGTTGGCACAAATAAAGCCAGAGTTTGTTTTTATTGGTAGTTCAATGCTGGTATCACGATTGGATGTTGAACATTTTAATACCGTAATGGATGGAACGGTAGGTTATATGCTAGGTGAAGTTGGGGCTCTCTCTTCATTATGGTATTTATGGTTGAAAAACAGTTTAATTGCATCGGAAGTTAAACCAAAGACAGTTTTTGTCTTTTTTCGACACACTGCTTTAACCAACCCGGCTGACAACTCAAGCTCTGTTTTTATAATGGAAAAAATTCAGAAAAACTCATTGGATTCTGAGCCAGTTTACGATCAGGTAATGGGGTATCATAAAGATTTTTTTGATTTTATGGATGAATGGATTTTAAAACTATATCCTATTCAAGATTATTGGCGAAAAGGGGTAAACTGGGTTGTGGATAGTGCAGGCTTTCTTTTTGCACTACCTGATTATGCAAGTTACAAATACCAGGCAATTTTTCATCCAGAACAGATATCGGCAAAGCAGAGAAGAGCGATGATGGCTGATAGAAAGGCTCTTAAATCTCGTATAGCATATGAGGTTTTTTCCGACAATAACAAAAGAGACCAAAAAAATCGTATAAGTAAAACTTTTACGGGTGAATCTCAACTGAATTTTAAAGAGCGTATGCCTCTCTCATTTTTGCCTCATATTGTACGTCTGGGTAAAGAGGCTGGTTTAAAATTGGTTTTTGTGCGTATTAAGGTGAGGCCAAACAAAAATAACACTATACAAAAAGGTCTGCTTTTAAACCGTTATATTACTGATTTATCGCAATATGCAAAAAAAAATGGAATTGCATTTCACGATTTTACCTATGATCCTAACATTACGTTTTCTATGTATAATGATGGTGCGCATATAGCCCCTAAATATATGAAATATTGGACAGAAAATTTTGTTTCCCGTTTAGGGGAGCATCTCAAATGATTTTTCATAGTTTAGATTATCTAATTTTTCTGCCTTTGGTTGTGGCAATCTATTGGATGCTTAACCGTGAAAAGCAGGTGATATTTCTTATTGGGGTTAGTTATTTTTTTTATGGTTATATCCACCCATGGTTTCTCTATCTTATATTAACTTCGACGGTTGTTGATTATTATTGTGGCTTGGCTATGGGGCGTTTACCCGAGCATAAGCACAAGCTACTTCTGCTTAGTATTTCGGTAAACTTAGGCCTATTGGGCTTTTTTAAATATTTTGGTTTTTTTGTCGATAATGTAGCAGAGCTTTTTATTTTACTAGGGCTGCCTAGCTTTACCAATAACCTTGATATATATCTTCCTGTTGGTATCTCGTTTTATACTTTTCAAACTATGAGCTACACCATAGATATTTACCGTGGTCAGCTTAAACCAAGGAAGAACTTTTTAGATTTTGCCCTATTTGTATCTTTTTTCCCCCAGCTAGTTGCCGGCCCCATTGAGAGGGCGGTAAATTTTCTGCCACAGGTTGAAAAAAAACGTTCTCTAAGTGTTAGTGATGTGCAAAGCGCACTGTTTTTATTGGTTTGGGGATTTTTTAAAAAATTGGTGATTGCCGATAATATAGCATTTATTGTCAGTAAAATTTTTCTGCTGGAAAACACATCATTTTTATTGGTATGGGTAGGAGCATTTGCCTTTGGTATACAGGTTTTTGCTGACTTTTCTGCCTACACAGATATTGCTCGCGGTTCAGCTCGACTATTAGGTTTTAAGTTATCGCAAAATTTCAATCATCCTTATATTTCTGCCTCACCTACTGAGTTTTGGAAACGCTGGCATATATCACTTACTTCATGGATTCACGATTATATTTTTCTTCCCCTGGCTTTATCTCGTCGTCTGCGTACAGCTACTGGTGGACTAATAATCAGCCTTTTTATAACATTTTTTATAAACGGTCTTTGGCATGGTGCAGGGTGGAACTTTATACTGTGGGGGCTATATCATTTTGCACTATTATTGATATATGCTTGGGCAAAGTCTGTTACTCCTGAGCATATTCGTGACCATCAATGGTTAAGGCCATTCCAGATATTTTTGATGTTTCTTCTGCTTCACCCCAGTTATATTATCTTTTTAAACGGTGACGTGTCCTATATATGGCGTGATTTAACCTTATCTCCTTTTGTAAATAGTGAAATACAAACCCAAGCTGCTCTCTTTTTATTTGGTAAGGCTCTGTTTTTCTCTATACCATTATGGGCTCATACCATATTTTCTTATGTGCGAGAGCGGTTTTGGACAGGGGATAGTTGGAAACCATTAGCGGTGCAGGTTGTTGCTTCTATGATAATGTTTATAAGTATCCTGGTATTAAGGGGTGACTCAGTAGATTTTATCTATTTTCAGTTTTAAATTATTAATGCTAAATAGGCATATTTGTTGGCAAATATGGAGTTATAAATGAATCAGGAAGAAATTCTTACAAAAATCACCGAAATAATGCGAGAGACCTTCAACAGCCCAACTCTTGAACTTACCCCAGAGATGACCGCAAAAGATATTAAGGGTTGGGATAGCATGAAAAATATTTGGTTGATAGTTGCAATTGAAGAGGCCTTTGAAATTAAGCTTAGTACTTCTGATGTTATAAGTATTGAGTGTGTTGCCGACTATATTAAGTTAATAAGCGAAAAATCGGCGTTGTAGTATTATGGAGCAATTGTAAACATGAAAGAGTGGAATATTGAGAGCTGCCCTTGGTTGCCTGCAACCCCTGATGATTTTCGCAATCAGTGCCAAAAAGTGCGGCAATCTAATGGTGATAGTGCCTCTGATCTATACCGCTTAGCCCAATTTGCTTTAACTAATAATCAGCTTAATTCCTTAGCCTATGCTTTTGCTGATGTACAAAAAAATTCACAAACAAGCCAGTTTTTAAAACCGTTCTGTCTGGGTTTGGTTAGCAGTGCTACCACATCTCTTTTTGTTCCAGCCCTAATAGCTTCTGCTTTACGTTTTGGTATCTCTTTAACAGTAGTTGAGGCCAACTATGGTCAGGTTATGCAAGAGGCATTAGACCCTGACTCCCCAATTAAGCAAGGGGATTTAGATGGGGTTTTGTTGGCTTTAGATTATAAGGGACTGCCCTTTGCTGATGTTTTATCCAATAACAATAAACCAACCTCTCTATCTTCTGAAATTAAAGATTATATTAACTTGTTAATAGATAAATTTAGCGATGGCGGTCGCCGAGTTGTAATTGTACAGACTATTCCCCAGCCAACTGAGGGTCTGTTTGGTAGTTATGATGTTAGAATGGCTGCATCAATGCAGAGACAAATAGAGGCATTAAACTCTTATTTAGCTGAACTACCCCAAGAGTCGGGAACAGTTATTTTAGATGTGGCAAAGTTAGCAAGCAGGGTGGGGCTAGATAGATGGCATGACCCTATCCAGTGGAACTTTGCCAAACTGCCTTTTTCACAAAGGGTAGTACCTCTTTATTGCGATTTTGTCGCCCGATTATTAGGGGCAATAAGGGGTAAAAGTCGTAAATGTTTGGTGTTGGATCTGGACAACACATTATGGGGTGGAGTTATAGGAGATGATGGTTTAGAAGGTATTAAGCTGGGCCAGGGAAATGCCCAAGGTGAGGCATTTTTAGATATTCAACGTACAGCCTTAAACCTTCGTAATAGGGGGGTTGTATTGGCGGTATGCTCTAAAAACGATGATAATAATGCTCGTCTGCCATTTCGCAAACACCCAGATATGATTTTAAAAGAGGAGCATATTGCAGTTTTTTTAGCAAACTGGAACGACAAAGCCAGTAACTTAGAGGAGATTGCCAGGGGTTTAAATATCGGCCTGGACGCACTGGTTTTTTTAGATGATAATCCGGCAGAACGGGCGCAGGTAAGAGAGGCTCTGCCACAGGTAGCAGTACCAGAATTACCAGACGACCCAGCTTTTTATCCCCGAACACTATTGAGCGGAGGATATTTTGAAACCATAGCATACACCCCAGACGATCGACAAAGAGCAGAGCAGTATCAAGCCAACACACAGCGTACTAATTTACAGAGTAGCTCACGTAATATAGACGATTTTTTACAATCGTTAGCTATGAAAGCCCAAGTAAGCCAGTTTGACCAACTAGGCCGTAGCCGTATTGTGCAGCTTATAAACAAAACCAATCAGTTTAACCTAACTACTCGGCGTTACACTGAGGCCGAGGTTATAGCTATGCAAAACGATGCCAGCATCTATACCATGCAAGTACGCATGCAAGACCGCTTTGGCGATAACGGTATGATCAGTGTGGTAATATGTCGTGCTCATGGCACTGTGTGGGATATTGATATCTGGCTTATGAGTTGTAGGGTATTAAAAAGAAGGGTAGAAGAGTTTGTTTTAGACCAACTTGTAACAGCTGCTAAAAAACATGGAATTACCGCTTTACAAGGGGTTTGGATTCCATCTTCGCGAAATGATCTGGTTAAAGATCACTACGCCAACCTTAATTTTAAATTCATTAGGCAAGAGAGCTGTTCAACCTATTGGCAGCTTGCTATAGATGATTACAAACCTTTAAACCCACCAATAATTTTAGAATAATATATGATTGTTTTTAATATAAATTCTAATAAGATGAATATCTTATGAAGATAATATTATTTAGTGTGCTAGACGGTGTAGATAATATTGGTATGCGCAAAGTTGGCGCATTCATAAAAACGTTAGCAGATGATGTTGAAATTTTATTTTTGGTTCCAGGGCAACACAGATCATTAATATCTACCCTATTAATGACTGGTGAAAAAGAGATAGATGAAAAAGAGATAGATGATATAGCCCAAGATCTTATGGATGCTGACATTATCGGTTTTTCTTCAATGACGGGTTATGCACACCTTGTTAAGCAGATAGTTAAAACAATCAAAAAAAATGAAAAAAGACCATATCTAATTTGGGGTGGAATTCATCCTATAGTCGAGCCAGAAGATGCCATAAAAGATGTAGATGCTATTTGTACGGGAGAGGGCGAGTTTGCCTTTGAGTTGTTCTTTAATAAATTTAAAAATTCAGAATATTTTTATGATACAGCTGGTTTTTGGTTTAATACCCCTGATGGTGTACAAAAAAACCCAAACCTGCCACTTATGACCAATCAGATGATGTCTGAGCTGCCTTTTATGGTCTATCAAGACCAAGAAAAAGTGTATAAAAAAGGGCAAGGTTTTGTGGAGATGCAAACCATAGATTTTGTGCATTATGGTGGTGTTGCATATCTAACAGTTTTTTCTATTGGTTGCCCTTTAAAATGTAATTATTGCTCTAATACTGCATTTTTAGATCACGACATAAACTATCGTAAGCTGCGTTATCCTTCTGTTGCATACATAATAAATGAGGTTAAAAGAGTTGTTGAAAAACAGCCGTTTATCTCTACAATTATTTTTACAGATGATAGTTTTATGGCTATCAAAACAGATGTTCTGCGTGAGTTTGCAACTTTGTATAAGCAGGAAATAAACTTACCCTTTGTGGTGGCGGGTATTATTCCCACTTATGTACGTGAAGAAAAAGTGCAAATTTTAGTTGATGCAGGCATGAAGCGAGTTCGCATGGGTATTCAATCTGGCAGTGATAGAATACTCTCTTTTTATAAAAGACCAACACCAGTGCGCACAATAGTAACTGCAACCACAATTTTAAGTAAATTTAGCAGCAATTTGGTTGATCCTGCTTACGACATGATTTTAGATAACCCAGTGGAAAACACAGAAGACACCATAGCAACACTGGATATGATCTACAATTTACCTCGCCCTTTTACTCTTAATATTTTTTCTTTAAGGGTTTTACCAAACACACAGCTAGCCCATGATATTAAGGAGGAGGGTGTTGATATAAACTTGCTTAATTATGGTAATTATTGGAGAACAATACCTTCTTTAGGCAACTGTCTTATATACCTGTTTATTGTCTACAAGCCCCCTTTAAAGTTATATAACAAGCTTAAAAAATATGTAAAACCCGCCCACCATAAGCAGCGACTTTACCCTGTTACCATGATCTTATTAAGGTTTCTATACCTAGGAAAACGCGCAGTAAGCCATCTACGCCAAGGTGATTTTTCTAACCTGCCTGGGGTTGGTTTTTATTATTGGTGGTTATGCAAAAGCTATTTTAAAAAATCTTAATTGCGTAGTAGTGGAAGTTGATAAAATGGCAGAACAAAATGAAATAGATTTATTTAAGAATATATTCGACCATAATATAATCTCAACATTGTATAAAGGTGCTGATCTAAATTTTAGAGAAGATTTTGAGATGTATTATCATATGGCAAAAAAAGACAGGATAGATTTTATCTACAATACCACTGCTTTAGAGGGTAATCCTATGACATACCCTGAAGTGCAAACACTTTTAGAAGGCATAACCGTTGGTGGCCATAAAATCAGTGATGAGCAGCAAATTTTAAACCAAAATAAATCTGTAAACTATTTGTTAGAACTTTTGAAAACAGAAAGTTTTGAGGTTTCCTTAGCTGCAATTTGCGAACTAAATTACAAAGTAGCTTTTGAAGAGTCGCTTAAGTGGGGAGTTTTTAGGGATGGGCAGGTAAATATTGGAGGTACAGATTTTAAGCCCCCTAGGGCAGAAAATTTAGAGCAAATATTTAATAATGGTGTGAAAGAAATTTTAACAGTCGAAAACCCTATAATAAGAGCCATTTGTTATTTTCTTTTTGGTGCTATTAGTCAGTTTTTTTGGGAAGGTAACAAAAGAACATCAAGGCTCGTAATGAACGGAATTTTAGTTTCAAACTGTTATCCTATCCTAAATATAAAAGCCAAGGACAGCTTAGAGTTTAACAAAAAAATGCTTGAATTTTACGATACTCAGAGTCTTTCAAAAGTGCTGCCATATTTAGTTGATTATTATAAAGAGCAAAATAAGGACTACATGGGGTAGTTATGTTTTGTTATTTATAAGTTTTAATTTTTGAAATAATATGCCTCTTTGAGGCGACAAAAAACATCTTAGTGTTTACTAAACCGGATAGGTCATATTGTTAAATGTGGCTTATTTAAATTCAAACAATCACAACTGTGGATCAATAGTTGGTTTTGGTAAGGCACATGATTGGGTTTGTTGCTCTTCAACACGGCTTGGGTCGGCTTTCCAGGCGTGACCAAATAGTATTTCCATAGATACATTTATTCCGCCATTTGGCAGAGAAAAACGTTTAGAATAGCTTTGGGATAACTCTGTGAAATACCCTTTTGGTGTTAGGCCAGAAAGTCTGTTTTTATGGTGATTGCCAGCCCCCATTTTTTTAAGCCCTTTTAGCAGTGTGTTTAAGTCTGGAAATGGGGCTTGAATTGGGTCACGGTCTACAATGGTTTGATAAAAACCACTAGAAGCTAGAAGATCACCAAAGCTGTGCATGTCTGGTAGTTGGGGTAGGCGAGGCCATGCTTTACCCCATCTTAGTTTGTCCTCATCAGCTAAACAAACTTTTAGCTCTTGTAGAGACTCTCCCCCAGCCATAGACATTAAAAAAGCCCCCCCAGGTTTTAACACCCGGCGCATTTCTCTTAGGGTGGCTTTTTGGTTGTTGCACCAGTGCAGAGCCATGTTAGATATAACAACATCAAAGCTGTTACGTTTAAATGGCAATAATCTATCTCCTGTTACAATGGCAGGTTGTCTTGTTTTTCTTATAAAACCGTGATAGGGGGCAGCATGTATTGCAGCAGCTTGGGCCATGGTTGCTGTTGTTACTTTGGCCTTCGGCCATTTTTTGCGCAAATCTGCTGTTAACAATCCGCTGCGCTCACCAAAATTTAAAATATGTTTTGGTTCAATTTTTATCTCTTCTAATCTGATAATAAGTTGTTTACCTATTTGGGTAATAAGAGAGGTGGGGTCAACTAAATCGTCACCACACTTTTGCCAAGCATGCCTTACACGGTAGGGGTTGAGTTGCTGTGATGGTTCTATAAATGATACGATATTATCATCCATGGGAGATCCTGATTTATCTAGTTATATAAAAATAAGTCGATCCATTTATAAATTACATAAGATAAAAAAGCTTTTATTATTATTAGGCAAGGAAGTTTATCTCCCTTGTGGGCTTGTGCAATACCCAAAATTTAGCTTTTTAAGCATTTGTATCCAAAAGCGTGGGAGTTGTGGGGCTGCAAGTCCTCCCAAGGTTTTGCTATTGTAAAAATATAAAAAATGTAACAACTATGGCATTTGATAATGACATGGTAGCTTGCTTATTACAGGATAACAAATAACCTGATTAAATTTTATAAAAAACTTGGGTATGGTTAGTGATAATTAGGGCTAAAGCTACGGCAAAATTTATAAAAGAGAGAGTTGGTACTGTTTTTCTGGATTCTCTTTTTCCCCCAAGTTGTCCACTTTGTAAAAGTGCAACCAAAGCTGCGCATACGCTTTGTTATGACTGTTTGAAAGATTTGCCCAACCCACCAGATGCCTACTGTCTTCGTTGTGGTGGTGATACCCAAAAAGTAGAGCTTGGTTGTGGCAAATGTTTAGGAGAGAGCGATTACCCAGATAGAGTTTATTTTTCCTTCACTTACCAAGAAGGAATAGCTAAGCTGTTGGTGGGGTATAAATTTGCTGATTATTCTGAGTGGAGTCGGTTAATTAGCGAGATGTGCTGGTTGCGACTTGAGGGTGATTTACGCTGGGAAGAGCCGGATATTCTTCTGCCTATTCCCCTACATCCAAGACGTTTTTTAGCAAGAAGATATAACCAGTCAGCCCTAATTGCAGGGGAGATAGCAAAAAAATTAAAGCGTCCATTAGTGACAAATGCCCTTAAGCGTATCAAAATGACTAAACCGCAAACACATTTAAGCAAAAAAGGGCGGGTTGCAAATGTTCAAGGTGCTTTTGTGGCAGATAGTAGCATTATAACTGGACGCTCGATATTGTTAGTTGATGATGTATTTACAACAGGTGCAACTATGGTTTCTGCTGTTAGTGAACTTCGTAGGGCAGGGGCTAAAAGGGTGAGTGTGCTCTGTGTTGCAAGAACAATAAAAAACTAAATATTAGTTTGTTAAAGTGATGGATTTTATGGAGAATGATAAATGCCAAAGGTGATAGTTTATAGTACAACAGTATGCCCATATTGTGTACGAGCAAAAATGTTATTAGATAAAAAAGGGGCTGCTTATGAAGAGATTAACCTAACAAAAAACCCTGATCGTCATGATGAAATGTTAAAGAAAACTGGTGGTAAACGTACTGTACCGCAAATTTTTATTGGTGATAAACATGTTGGTGGTTGTGACGACCTTTACGAGTTAGAGTTAGATGGTGAGTTGGACGGCTTGCTTGCAGGTTAGTTTTGGTCTCTTAAATTTTTAGGTAAACAATGAACCAAGTTGCTCTAATTCAGATGTGTTCCAGCCATGACCTTGAATCTAATTTGCTTATGGCAGAGGAGTTGATGACCCAAGCTGTTGATCAGGGTGCTGGGCTCATTGTGTTGCCTGAATGCTTCTCACTTATGGGAAGAACAGACGATGAAAAGCTTGCTGGTCGGGAAGATCCCGACGATAGCCCTTCGCTACGTTTTATGCAAACCTTTGCTGCACGTAATAAAGTTTGGATTGTAGGAGGGTCTATATCTGTTTCCCTGCCAAAATCCAAGCGATTTGCCAACACCTGTTTTGTTGTTGATGCAGAAGGTAAGGTAAAAGCCCGTTATGACAAGATTCACCTTTTTGATGCCAACATTGGCGAAAGGAAGCCGTATAAAGAGTCCAAATTAATTAGTGCAGGTGATCAACATGTAGTTGTAGATAGCCCCTTTGGTCGTATTGGGCTTTCTATATGTTATGATCTGCGTTTTCCAGAGCATTTTCGTAAACTAACCGCAATGGGTGCAACAATATTAACAGTGCCATCAGCCTTTACCATTAGTACAGGACATGTTCATTGGGAGGTTTTGTTGCGCTCAAGAGCTATAGAGAACTTCTGTTACGTGCTTGCCCCTGGTCAAGAAGGTAAGCATCCTGGTGGTAGGCGCACTTACGGTCACTCTATGGTAGTAGAACCATGGGGAACAGTCATATCTCGTGCTCCTGACGGTCCTGGAGTGGTTATGGCTCAAATAGACCCAAAAAAAATAGCAGCAGCACGCAATCAAATTCCATGCTTGGATTATCTAAAATAATAAACTTAAAAATTTCTTAGCTGTATATTAGGCTAGATAAATTAATATTATTTCGGTAAGTAAAATAAATATTGTTTAGAGAGTTTAGATGAAACTAATAACTGAAATACCTTTTTCTGTGGGAAAAAGTGCCGCTTCTGGTTCTGCGCCAGCAAGTGTGAGCAAAGGTGGGCTGTTAAAAATAATTGGTTCAACAAAAGGTTCGGTTCTAGGGTTTGGTATGGGGCTTGGAAGTTTAGGAACAATTGCTGTGTTGGCGGCTGTGTCTGTAGCCGGGTATAGTGCTTATAAATATTGGCAAGATAAGAAAGAAGCTAAGAGGTTTGAGGAAGATCCTACAGAAATATTAGATAGTGCAGAGCTATATCCTGTTGAATGAACCAATAGCAACAACAAGCTATACCTATTTAGGTTTAGCTTGTTGTTGCTATTAAATGGTTTGTTACAACAGTGTGACTAAAGCAGAGTTCTAGCCAAATAACTAATAAGTGGAATACGCCAAGCTCTGTTTAGAAAAACAGATACAATCCCAAACAAAGATAATAATGCGATCAGAAATATTGAAGATCTAAAGAAAATATCTCCAACAACTGGAATATGAAGGCTAAATACAGCTATAACCCCCCAAATCCAGAGGATCACCCCCTGCCGAGTGTGAAAATAGACGTACTTATCATCTTTATTAACTATAAGGGGTATAAGGCATAAAATATTAAGATAGCTAAATAGTGCCAAGACACGATTTTTTGGGGTGGTATGGCTTGTAAAAATTTCGGAAAAAAGTGACATATTCTTTGCTTACCTTATTTAGCTTAAATATTCGTCTAATTCGTCTAATTCGTCAGTTTCAGGTTCGCTTTTTTTCATATAACTATAAACACCAACACCTGCAGCTGCAACTACACCAGCTAATATTACTGGCCCCCAACCACCTAAACCTAAACCCAACCCTAAGCTTACCCCAGTACCTTTCCATATTGTACCTGTGGTTGTCGCCCCTTTTATTGAGCTTCCTGCGGCAGATAGGCTTGTTCCTGCTTTACCCAAAAGAGCTTTGCCAGTTGATGCTGCGCCTTTTGTAGCTGCTTTTGATGTTGCACCTGAAGTAACAGTATTTTGTGTTACCATGTTTTGAGCAACAGCTTTTTTAGTTACAACGCTTTTACTCAACGCGCCTTGTGTTTCTGCACCTTTAGTAATGGCTGTTTTTGTTGTGGCAGATTTGGTGATTGTGCTATCAGTTGCAGGTGATTTTATAGCTGTTATTCCTTGTGTTCCAGCTTTACTGGTTGCAGCACTTTTATTAATAGCCTCGTTGGCAACTACTGAAGTAGTTGCTGCTGCACCACCTTTTACTACTGCACCACTTATTGCAGGTTTTAGAATAAGCCACTTGCCAGCCGCATTTCCTGTTACCATAGGTGCTTTACCTACGGTGAATGTTTTCCCAACCAATGAAGATATTTGGCCTGATGCAGCCGCACCATTTTGGGTTTTAAATGCAACAATACCTTGCTCAGTTAAGTTAGCACCAGCGCCAGCAGGTTTTAAAAACATCCAGCCGTTGGCTTTGGTTCCCATTAAAGGAGCCTTCATAACTGTGAATTTTTTTCCAGCCAGTGCAGGGATTTGAGATGCCTGTCTTGTTCCCTCTACTTTCATCATATACATGGAAGAATCAACACCATGAAGATTGGCAGTTCCTAAGCCTGCTGCTCCAGCTCCAGCAGTGGCAGTTGCTGCGCCTTTAAAAGGCGTTAAAACTACCCATTTGCTCATACCACCAATAACTGTAGGAGATTTGCCAACCGTAACACTTTTTCCTGCTAGGCTTGCAAACTGAGATGTTTGTCTTGCGCCTTCAAGTTTAACAGCGACTGTCTCTGCCGTTGCATCACCAATGGGAGATAAAAATAGCCAGTTGTTAACACCAGCACCAACTGAAGATACTTTACCAACTGTAAAGGATTTGCCAGCAAGTCCAGAAAACTGCGATGCTTGAGCAGCACCTTCTACTTTTACCATCATGGTTTCGGTCAGCATTGTGTAACCCCAAATATTTAAAACTGTTTAAGTATGAACAGATATTATACGCAAAAAGACTACCAAATAAATATAATAAGCGACTGTTTTTTTTATTGTATTTATATTTATAAATATAACTTTGTTTATATTGCAATTATAGCAAAAACCCAACAAAGAAACAATTAAATTAGACAAACAGCTAACATGTTAATTAAAGAGTATTATCTAGTAACTTGTTGGCCGAAAAAAAACATTGTCCATGGCTTGTCGGGATAGATGTTATACTTGTGCAACAATATGAAATAAATATTAATGAAACTTGGGGTTTAGGCTCAAGGCCAAAAGTCAACTTATTGTTCATATGCAAGCTGAGCCGCTCACCTAAACCGTAGCAATTTTGGCAACAGTAAGATTTTGACTGTCATATTCTTCCCCTTTTTTAAAAACATCCTGAATTACATTTGTATTAATGGAAGTTTGAATTATATTATTTTCTGAGTTGTGAAAATATTTTCTTAACGAAACCCTTTGTGAAATAGAGTTTTTATTGGCTTTTACGCTATTGTTAGATTCTTGAGTTTCAATATTGGCAAGTAGGTTGCATTAATGATCCTCAGGAAGTGCAACAATAGGTGAATAATTATTAAAGGGTTTTGAAAGTATCATGAGTGAACATGGGGTAAGAATGTTAGATAGTTCTGAAATTTTAAGCGGTAAGGTGGATAGGCTTATAAAAACAGAGGAAGTTTCAAGTCGTACTGAGGCTAAATTTTTTATTACATTAGGAGCAGTTTCCTTTATTTTTACACTGCTTTTATTGAGAAAACTGATACCTGACTATTAGCCTTGAAAATCGAGATTAATATGTAAATAAGTCACAGTTTTTCTGTTATGTTAGTCTAGAATTATAACATAAATAATATTAAAAAAGGAGTTTATATTATGGGTAATTTATTTCGCAGTGGCAGTGGGCTGTTTATTCCAGGCATTGCACAAGTTGGTTGGTTACGTAGCCTGCTTTGGCGTTGGGATGCAGGTAGTCGTGGTGATATCTCCATGGCAGAGCGTCTTCAAAGAGGCCAAGTGGCTTGAGTAAGATTGAATAGAGTATTTTAAGCCTAGAGCCAGCAGTTGGCGTTACTAATGTGACGACATCTGCCTGATCTAAGTTAAAAGTTAAAAGGGATACGGAAAAATGAATTCAGCAGAACTACGGGTTGCAAGTGCAAGTCTTTATGGCAACGGATTAATCAATAGAGTATATATCCGAGCGTTAGCAAAAGACCTTGAGACGTCAGAGTCTACAGTGCGTCAATGGTGGTACGGAATAATACCCGGTATACCTGCTGAAGCAAAAATGACCATCGATAGCATTAAAAACGAGAGAGGACGCTTCTAATGACTTTTTGTAAATTGACCCCAACAATTTTGTTTCCAAAAGGTGGCAAGCGTCTGCCACCTGTTAGTCAACCAATGGACCCAGACCCATACGATTTTAAGTGTGACCGTTCTTCTTCTGCAACGTCTCGGCGACCAAAAA
>JADGBW010000169.1 GCA_015231305.1 Magnetococcales bacterium
TAGCTCAAACTTGATCTTACAGTTATCATGTTTTGCAATTCTTTCTTCATTGGCCTCCATTTGTTAGAACATAGGCCTGCTAATACTCGATGAATACTATAATATCTCCATATCCAGGATTTTTCATGAATAATAGCCGCTATGCTGCCCCAGAATTTGTCAGCAACTGTGTTGCAGGATAAGTTTTTAAGGATCACATTCGGACAGTATGCTAACCTGAAAAATTCAACCTGCGTCTTGTTCTGACAACCCCTGAAACAACCTTTCGGCCACTCTTCATGAAACATCCGGGTTAGCCCTCAAGTTTATTTAATTTTCTTACCCAGATTGATAATATTGTTTGTCAATCCGCTTGCTGCTTTTTTTGTGGCTCTTTCTATGACTTTAAAAATAGCTTCCTGGCGAGCATTTATTGAATTGCTGTGATAATTTGCAAAAGCTCTCCCCTCTGTTAGTTGTATTCCTTGATTCTGGATACCATCCTGCGATGCAATTTTAACTACTGCTGTTATCTGATCATCATGTTCAATCAATGTTTCAAGTTTGTAATACACAACTAACGTACTGTTGTTGTTTTCATTAGTTTCTATTGCAGCCATTTTAATAATTTTATTTATCAATTTTCCAGGTTTATCCATGATACCTGAAAAATTATCTTTACTCCATTCTGATATGGATTTGAAATAATATCCAAATAGGTAATGTCTGGCTGAGTCTTTACAATTTCTTTTGGAACGGTCTAAGCATGTAACTTTAAATTCATCAAATTCATCGATGTTTTCATGATAAATAATTCCTATGCCACCTCGATTTAATTCATCACGTACAGCGGTACGCATCATTGTTTGTAAACGGACCATATCTACATTGGCATTAAAGAGTAGCTCTGCAATTGTTCCTTTCTCGTCAGACCATGCATACTGAATCACGTATACACTCTGAATATTACTTTCGCATCGCTTGCCGATTTTTATATCTCTATGCTTTATTGCATCATTAAGGCTGCGAACCGCCAACCACAAAGATACATTTTCTGTAACCCAGTTATTATTCTCTCGGATAGGTGGATCAAAAATAATATCTTTAACAAATTTGGAACGCCGTGAGGTGATATTTCTCTTTACTGTGGCACGAGTTAAGGAGTCACTCATATCCACACACTTTTCAGTCATATAATCTGTCACTGCTTGAAGAGATATTTTTCTTTTTATGGCATTGTCTAACCTATTAGTGCTCATGTATGAATAAGGAATCTCTATTGGTTCCTCAAATGTTATTTTTTCCAGAGCAGCCTCTACCGATGCAGGCGATAGAATTAAAAAAAGGAATATAAAACTGATACATATTATAGTTATTCGCTTCATTGTATATTTCTCCAATTGGTCAGCTACAAGACAATTTACAATTTCCTACTCGATAAGTCGTTCGCGCCACCATTCCAGAGATGACAAAGCATCAATAGATAGGGTGTAAGCATCAATATTTCTGGTATCACGTAATTCTTCTACTAGCTTATCGGCATCTTTTTTGTTGTCGAAGCGACCAACATGGATTGTATACCAGAGCCGAATGCTAGCATCGTCCCAAATTTTAAGTAGATAGGCTTTAAGACCTTGTTTGCGAAACATGGTCATGGTCTGACGAGCCGGCTCTTCTGTGAGAAATGCGGCCACTTGTACCGAATAAGGATAAGATGCAATAAGGCGCAACATGCGCTTTCTCCACCATGCCCTGGATTTCATACGTGGGATGGAAAGCACAAAAGCATCTCGGTTTAAATCCATTTGAACTACTTCTGCCAACTGTTGGGCTGATGCAAGATTGGTAAATCGTCCCAATTGTACGGTAAACCAAAGCTCCTGTTCATCATCACTCCAAACTTGAAGTATAAATGGTGAAAAATCCTGTTCCCTAAACTTTTTTGATGCCTTTTCGGCCTTATGTTGTTCGCGAAATGCTGCAACTTGTACAGAATAGCGATATTGGCTTTTATCTTCATCTGAATAACTATGGTGACTGTTTGTTATCTCAACAGGTTGCTTGGTTACTGTTTCAGCAGTTAGTACCACACAGTCAAATTCATTAGGCATACATTTGTCGGTAAAGTTATTTTTAAAGCTGGTATCAAGGATCAGAGAAGTCCTTATCTTCTGTTCTTTGTCGTTATTTGTAGATCTGTTTCTTGCTGCTGTTACGTTATCCCGAAGATCATCTACTTGTTGTCTTGACTCTTGGCTGAGTTTTTCAAATCTAGCGATTCCTTTAGCTGCCTCCTCATCCTCTGGGTCAAGCCATAAAGCGAGACGAAATGCTCCTCGTCCTTGAAAAACACTTCCGTAAGGAACCTCAAATGCGATGCCAAGATTATAAATATCTTCTTTATGTTTGTGTAGCCATGTGGCTGCCTCTATGTATGACACTGGCTTAACGGTTCCCTCTGTTTTTGATGCTTGGCGTTTTTTTGCCATGAGGTAATTTTGCACAGTGGATAGAATTTTTTTGATTAGTCTATCGTCATGCATCTGTGTGAAAAAAGTCTCTTTTTCTTGTTGCCACTTCCGACGAGGCCAATGAAAGTTTTTGCTAGCTCCTAGATCGCCCAGTAACATGCTAAAATTGTTTGAGGAGTTGATGTCACCAGAGAATAATACATGGTTGAGTAACCAGTTTTTAGCAGCATAAAATCCACCAGATTTTAAAAGGTGTTGCACCTGAGGACGGCTACCACGAATCACAACCATTTTTTCTTGCCTGGTAACGGTGATCCATTGTACGAAGGCAGAGGCAGCTTGGTCAGCTAACTTTATCTGGATTTGTCGGGGTGTAGATAGACTTTTTTGAGATAGAAAATGTTCTTTGTTGGGTTTTGTTTTTTTCTCAGTTTGATCTTTCTTTTCTTTGCCTATACCGAGTTTAGAAGTCAGTAAGTCAAAGGGAGAACTGGTATTAGTTTCAGCTTTCGGTTGGGAAGGTTGTTTATTAGGTGGACTGCTTAAGGAGGGTGGAGAACTCTTTTTTTCTCCACCACCAAACAACCCACCAAGCAGATTTTCGACAGTACTCATCTTAGCCGTTTCGATAATGGGTTGTTTAATTGAACTATCAATAGTTTGTTTTACAACTGAGGTGATATTGTATTGTTTCTCGTTAAGCAAATTTCCCGATTGTTGTAACTGGGTTTTGTTGAGTGTCAGGACACCATTATCTAGAACCCCATTAAATGTGCCCATTTCAAATGTATAGGTTCCATAATCTACCAATCCAGATTCTTTTGTAATATGGTAAAGTGTAATGGAAGTCATCAACTCAGCACGGACAGAAACAAATGCTTGATCCACAAGAATTTCGTCACTACTTTGAGGTTGGTCATCATAGATTGTGTGGCCATTACTGTCCTTACCAACCGCCATTTTACTCCATTTTTTCAATGTTTTTACTGCTGGATAACGGACAACTTTTGGTGAATTGTTAATACGCCACCAAACTCTACCAGTAATTATACCGTCAATTATTGTGTTTTTATTGATATCTTCATGCAGATCTCCAGAATTGGTTTCAGAATGGTAGTTGATATCCTCAATATTCTTGGACCCAATAACTTCCAGCGCAACATTCCCAAACTCTTTTGTTTGGCTCAGTCGCCTATACAAAGCACTTTGTAGCAATTCTGCAAGATTCGGTGCTGTGGTTGATTTTATCTCTACAGATAATTTTGACTCAGTAGAAAACGGTAGAATGGCTACCTTGCTGAAACGGTCCCCAAGTATCACCTTAGGTGGCTGCTTAAAGGGAATAGCTGTTTGAGGAGGTGCGCACCCCTGGAAAAGTATCGGAAAAAGCACCAACACAAATGTAAATAAAATGGAAAATTCAGTACGATTCCTGCTCATATTCATCAACCTGATTGTTTAAGGTTTGCCATAGGTAAAAAAGTCATTTGGAACTGAATCTGAACTTCTACTATTGGGGGAGTGCTTTTCGGGCATATTGGAAACAGGAGGATCAGCCAATTTTTGTTTTTGCTTAAATCGGCCTTTTCTTAACTTTTGCTCTGATTTAAAATCTGTTTTGGTTTCATTGATATCAAAAAATTGCTCATAAGAAGTCTCTGCTTCTATGGGACTTTCACTCTTCTGCTCTGATTTAGAATCTGCTTTGGTTTCATTGGTATCAAAAAATTGCTCATATTTATTTGTCTCTCCATCAGAAGACTCTGCTTCTTCGGGACTTTTATACTTCTGCTCTGATTTAGAATCTGCTTTGGTTTCATTGGTATCAAAAAATTGCTCATATTTATTTGTCTCTCCATCAGAAGACTCTGCTTCTTCGGGACTTTTATACTTCTGCTCTGATTTAGAATCTGCTTTGGTTTCATTGGTATCAACAAGTTTTTGCTCATTATCATTTATCACTCCCTCAGAAGTCCCTGCTTCTAAGCGACTTTCCTTATCCTTGAGAGTTTTGAAGCTGGATACTTTGCGTAAATTGCTACTAAGTCGATTATGATTCTCAATGAATAAAGGGGTGTCTGGACGCAGTTCTAAAGCACACTTAAACAAAGATTCAGCGCGGTTGATATTACCTCCTATTTCATAGATGACTCCCAAGTTAAAATAATCATCTGCCATGTGAGAGATAGTTTTTTTGTACTCTGCTTTTGAAAGTTTTTTTTGCTGACCAGTCTGCTTTTGATTTCCTATTGGCAAGGCGGATGAATCTTTAATTGCTTCTGCCGTAACACAGTGCTTATCTCCAGGGTTGATTTGCTTTGCAGTTCTACCATGCTCTCCAACAACTATTGACAGTCGTTTTTTAGCTTCTTTAAATGCTCCTCCTGCCATTAGAGTTGTGGCAATTTTATCGCCTTTCTTAGAGAAGGACAGCTCCCTCATCTCAGTGCGATTTGAGATAGCCCTAACAAAATCCAATGTTTTGTCGAAAAGCATGGCGTGGAGCAACCCTAATGGGCTAGGTAGTGGTTTGCGGTTTATTTCATCGCTGTGGACTGTTTTCGAAAGCGTGATAGGATCAAGCCTGTAGATATCTTCTAGTCCCGTATTTTCTGGGCTACGTCGTTTCAATGTGAGGCTCAACTCTGCATCAACGGTTAGGGACTGGACCGGAACATCTACCAACTCCACTCTTAATTTGGCTTTGCCGGGATCTGGTAGCATATAGATCCGGCCCATCAATTTTTTTTGTTTGTAGGGGAGTTTTGTAAGGTTAAATATACGTTCCTCAGACCAGTTTTTTTTGTAAGCAGATACTTTGAGGTGACCAGTAATAAAAGCGTGGGCTAGATCATTACTCCTATAGCTGAATTTCGTTTCATATGGTAAGCCTTTGCCACGGATTTTTTCGACCAATAGTTGTAACTGCTTTCGACCACGATGCTCCTTCTTTTTCAACAATGAAACAGGATACATTTGCCACGTTGGTTTTCTCTCCACAGTTGAGCTGGCCAAATGTCGCTGTATCAATCCACGTAACAGATGGTTAACGGTAGCATCAGCCTGTTTCCCAATTAGTTGCCGAGTTTCCGGGTCCATGTTAACAACTATTTTATTGACATGAATATATTTGGGAATAACACCTATTTGTTCATTAAAGGCGGTAGGAGGGGAGACATATGAAACCTTAATGGGTTTCTTTTTGTCAGAACAGCCTGAAATTGTTGCAATAATAAATAAACTAAAAAGTACAATCTTTGATAGGTGAAAAATCTTAATTATCATTGTTTTAACTCCTCTGAAATCTTGTTTGCAGAAGAGTTGTGTTCCATAGTTAGCATTTTTTTGTAATAAAAGTCTTCAACTTGACTTTGTTCTAGTCGCATTTCTAACCGGCCGATACCATCAGCAATATCAACACTTCCTGGTCTTGCTTCTGCAAGGCGGATATATTGTTGATAGAGTCTTAAATAGAAAGGCATAGTATCTTTTTCTGGCCTATAATATACAATATGACTGGCTTCCTGGCAGAAAAACCATAAATAGAGATTATCCGCATCCTGCTCAATATTCCGCTTTGCTAAATCACCACCTTTACGATATCTATCTGCTTCTAAACCATTGCGGCGTAAATTTTCTGGCAGAATTTTCTTCAATAGATCCTTGGCTTTTGTGAATTGATTAGCCAAAATCAACTCTCTTACTTTTGAGTCACCCAAAGTAAGAACTACTGGTGTTGGTATGTCAGGACTTTCTATCAAGACATTGGCTACTTGATTAATCACCAAAGGTCTGAGTTCATCTAAGAAATGAGCACGACCTTTCCCTTCTGCGGAGTAGGAGCTGGAATCTTCCGTTTCAATATTCTCTCCACTACTGGAGAAGATAAAAAATTTCTTTACGCTGATTGATGTTCTATCATCACTATTATGGCAGTTGGTATTATTTTTAGAGACAGATATCTTGTCATATTTGTCCTCTGAAGTATCTGGTGGATACCCCATGTCGAAAACCTCCAAGGCAACAACATAAGCTGCTGACTCATTGGTTATGGCTACTTTTTTTGTTTTTTCATTCCAGGCAATGGCTATACCATTTTCATCAAATTTACTAGGCACTCTTTCTATTTTTGTTGCCCATATTTCGGAGGTTGGACGAGAGATGAGTTTATGATCGAACCATACATTACCTCGTAAAATCCAATTGGCACACATTCTCTTTTTTTTGCTGTCGCCATTTGTCAGCTCGGTATTGCCTTGATTATCTAGGGTCTCTTTAAGAATTTTAATTATGTCATTTTCGATTGCTTTAGCTTGTAATTCAAGTCCAGCTTCACCCCTAAAAGGATCAACATGAATACGATTGATTCCTTCTAGAGACAATCTGGCAGGTCTCCACATCTTAACACTTTGTTTGGGAGGAGGGGCACAAGATCCAAAAATGATGGTCAGCACCACGATGATTGGCCACCACATGCTCTTATGACCATTATTGAGTTTGTCTTGTGAGTTCAAAGTTATATCTTCCTTTAGTCGCAGTTTTATTAAGTTGTATATACAATTAATGACCTGATACCTTACGTACAACATCACCTTCTTTTGCGGTATCCAATAACTGACCAATAGGTTTGGCGATACTATTTCTTTGATTAACCTGAATAATCCGAATTCGACCTAAAGGAACTTCTGCAACCCCGATCACTTTTCCGGTACGAGGATCTCTTAACGTTCCATGTGATTGTAAGAGTTCATATTCTTCTCCTACGATCACATCTCCGTTTCTTCCTTTATTGAGAAAAATAAAATTACCTTTTCTCATAGAAACCAGTAGTGATGTTTCGTCGGACATCATCGCAAATTTTGCGGCAGCAGACTCAAAAATGGCTGTGGCTCCTAATTTAGATACCTTTTCTACCATACTGCGAAATGCCTCCTCCTTTGTGCTTGTGCTACCAGTTTGATGGTAAACTACTTTTGACGTTTTATACTTAGCTTTCTTGGAAATAACGGTTTTAATTGTGGCCTTTGTGACATCCAATACTTTGAAGTCAACTTTCAAGGCTCCCTCGTATGTTCGTTTATAACTCCTGTTACCTAAATTTTTGTGAGATGAATTAATACTGAATATTTTAATAACAGGTGAAATAATTAAATTTGAATT
>JADGBW010000051.1 GCA_015231305.1 Magnetococcales bacterium
AAGAGATTGATGCCAAGGTTATTGAGATGGAAGAGGGGGTTACTCTTGGTGATTTGGTTCGTGGTTTAAATAGTGTTGGAGTGACTCCTCGAGATTTAATTGCTATACTTCAAGCCATTAAAGCAGCAGGTGCTTTGCAGGCTGATTTGGAGATTCTATAATGGAAGGTATTAATACTGGTATAACTCCTGCAAGTCCACTACAAAGCGGAAAAGCAAATGGTGGATTGTCAGCTAAAGATACTCTCAGTCTACGTAAGGCAGCAGCAGACTTTGAGTCTATGTTTGTTAAGCAGATGCTCACTTCTATGCGTAAAGCTATTCCCAAAGAAAAAGGGGCGCTGATCAAAGAGAGTGAGGGAGAGAAAATGTTTAAAGATATGTTAGACACCGAGTATGCAAAAACCGCTAGCCGTTCTGGTAATGGTTTGGGGCTTGGTGCAGCTATGTTTAAACAGTTGGTTTCTCGTTATGGTCAGGCACAAGGTGTTGGCACTGGTAATGTTCCAACAGTGGCCCAGGCAAAATATGAGGTAGACAAACTACGGAGTGATGCCAGTGCAATTGGTGCAGTTGGTCAAGGCCGGGTAGGTGGTATTGGTGGAGCAAAGTAAATTTAAGGTTAAGTCAGTAGCATAAGGGATAGGATGTCATGGTTACTAGAATTAAAAATAGGGATGTTAATCGTCTGAACCGTATTTCCGGCACGCGGGTATCAAAAGCCAAAGGTCAGGGTGGTGCAGGTAAGACATCAAAAGCACAACGTCAAGATGATGTTAGTGTCTCTTCTCTATCTCGCTCTATCGGTATGGCTGGTGAGGCTGTTAACTCAGCCCCAGATATTCGAAGTGAGTTGATTTCTCCAATCCAAGAAGCGTTAGCTAATGGTAACTATAAGGTTTCCAATTTGGATATTGCTGATAAAATTTTACGGCAAGTCTTAATGGAACGCAATAAAGCTATTTAGCAGGGATATTCTCATGAGTGAAGAAGAGTTTGATCAAGAAGCCGAAGTTCAACGTTTACAACAGGTTTTAGAACCCTTAATTGAGTTGTTCTTAAAGTTGCGTCCGCTGTTGTTAGAAGAACGTGAAGCGTTAAGTAGCCGAAAGCCTGAAATATTAGAGCGGGCTTCTGAAAATATTAGAGCTACACTTGAAGAGATCTATAAGACAGACAAGTTACGTCAGCGTTTAACTGCTCGTCTTGGTGCTCACTTGGGTCTTGGGGCAGATCAGCATAATTTGAAATTTCTGGATGAAGCTCTAGGAGGTAACTCCGGCTTTATCAAGTATCGCGAAAGATTAACTACTGCCATACAGAGTGCTGAAAGTCTTAACAAAGAAAATCAGGCAGTATTTACAGGGGTACTAACAGCAACCGAGTCTATGCTCAAGATTTTGAAAGAGAGCACTCAAGGTCCAATTTCTTCGTATAACAGACTAGGAAATCGTCAAACTGCTGCTAACTTCCATTTTCTGTCCAAGCAGTTTTAGGTGAGGTAGCAAATTAATGTTAATCCTGACAAGACGTATTGGTGAAAGTTTAAATATTGGTGATGAAATCAAAATTACCCTTTTGGGAATAAAAGGCAATCAGGTTCGTATCGGTATTGATGCACCAAAACATGTTGAAGTTCACCGTGAAGAGATTTATGACAAAATCAAACGGGAGACTCGTAAGGCAAATAGTAAAATTTCAGATGATGTTTTAGACCAAGCATCACGTATTTTATCAGGAAAAAATTAATAAACCCGTATATTTCATAAATAACATCTACTGTAATTTATGAAATATACAGGTACAGATAATATATTTACATAACCACTTATTACTGGCTTAAAATACTGTAAATCTGCCGTTCTGTTAACTCCACATCCTGTGCAATATCAGGCACTCTTTCCCCTGCATCATAACGACGAATAATCTCTTTATTCCGTACAGCCCTTCTAGCTTTGGCGGCTCTTGCTATGGAAATTGTCTCTCCTCCAAAATGACCACTCATTAAATTGGCCTTCTCCAAACCCAATAATTTTGATAGTTTGTGCTGTGCTTTCATGTTTTTAGGAATAAACAGGCGGGTTCCAGCGCATTTGTTCAGTAGAGTTATTGCTCCTTCATAGCCGATAACATCTTTAATATCTGTTAATGACTCGGGAAATTCTGTTTCGGAAATGTTCAATGTGATCCTCCTTGATTAGTTAATGTTGTCTTTTCTAAAACAACAGTGAGATATAGCTCTGTGAAATGTTATGAGAAGTAGTTCAGCAGTTGTTTTTTAAGGCAGTAATTATAATTTGATTTAGATAGCCACTGTTTAGAATATCTATAGTTTTTATGGGGGTTTTATGATTCGTAGGGTTTTACGTAGGATTTTAAATGTGCTGATAAACGATGTTTTAGGTCGTTTAGAGCAGAAGGTGCATTATATTTCTGACTCAAGTAATTGGTCGTTCAAGTGGGATGCCCACTATATCTCCAAAGGCATGTCACGCCATTTAGACTCACCAGTATCAGTTTCAATTGATCCTTGGAATTTACGGCACCAGATAGTTATTTTTGGTAACCGTTACCCATGGTTTTTTGGTCCGCGGGATACTCTGCATAGTTCAAATAAGGTAGTTGTTACATGGTTTCATGGTGATTTATCTGATAAAGAACCAGGCATGCAAAGTATGTTTAAACAGCTACCAGAAGTATTTGATAATGTAGATCGTGTATTGGTTACGTGTAGCCACTCTGCAAATGTTTTAATAGGTCAGGGGGTTCCAGCTAACAAGTTGGTTAAAATTCCATTAGGAGTAGACATAGGGACATTTGTACCACCAACAAAAATACAAAGGCAGCAGATAAGAGATGAGTTGGATATTCCCAATGATGCTTTTTTAATTGGTTCTTTTCAAAAGGACGGTTCTGGCTGGGAGGAGGGGCTAGAGCCTAAGATTCTTAAAGGTCCAGATATTTTTCTTGCTGCAATGAAACTATTAAAAGATAAACATCCAAATATAATGGTGTTATTAACAGGACCAGCTCGTGGTTATATTAAACAAGGTTTAAAAGAGCTTGGCATTGAATATAGGCACAAATATTTTGATGATTATCTAGATATTGTCCCCTATTACCAAGCACTAGACCTATATCTAATTGCTTCAAGAGGTGAGGGAGGGCCAAAAGCTCTGTTAGAAGGGATGGCTTGTGGAGTACCCATTGTTTCATCAAGGGTGGGGATGCCAGCTGATATAATTGTTCAGGGTGAAAATGGCTTTTTAGCAGATAATGAAGATTCTGTAGGGTTAGCAAACCATATTGATAAACTAATTAGTGATCCATCTTTACTTAAAAAATGTTCAGAAGGTGGCCTGCTCACAATAAAAAAATATGATTGGCAAATTATAGCTGATGAATATGTAAATATGGTAAAAAACTTGTAGTAAATTTTTGGCTTACCTTGCTAACAATTTGCTATGAATCTGTTGGGGCAGCTTGCTTACGAAGTTTGACATAGCCTAAAAAACCAATAGTGAGCTTGGTCTTTAATTTTTTAGACAGCTAATGGATATTTTAGGTTTAAACAAACTGTTGTATGTCCAATTATTTTTTTCGTCCGATAAAAAATGCACCAGAGTGGATAACATAAGCCTGTTTATAGTTAGCAATAAAAATGTCGAAATATTTAAGCCAAAATAGTAACCAGGTAAACATGTCTACTAATACTCCATAGAACATTTTACTATTAAATGAACAAAGCGTTGCTAAAAAATGTATTAAAATGTGGGTTGTAGTTGATGCAGGTCCACGGTTAAAGCCTGAATCAAGTTTTTCAAATTTTTCACATATTTTTACTAGTCCATGGTGAGAAAAGCGATAAAAATCGTCTGGATCTCCATGAAATGGAAATACAAAGGGGGTGTTTATGTATATTACCCCCCCCGGCTTTAAAACTCGGTATAGCTCTTTTATAACTTGCCAAGGTTTTTCCATATGTTCCAAAGCACTAACAGCAATAATACAATCTATAGAGTTATCCTTTAACATGCCTAGGTAGTGGGCATCTGCTATAAGATCTACACCTACTCCGGGTTCTATATCCAGGCATATTAACTTACAACTTTCAGGAGGTTTGCCAAAGGCGTAACAGCCACGGGCATCTTTACCGCCAACGTCAAGAACTATTCCGTTTTTAGGTAATTGGGCATAAGGATTGATTTTAAAGGAGTTATATTGATAATTTGTAGAAGGGGGGCGAGGTAATGTGTGGTATAGACTTCGTAACACATTTAATAGTTTGTTTAACAACATTTTATTTACACCAATTAAATAGCTCGGATATACTTAATTATACTTCATAAATTATTAATATTCTCCCTTAATATTTGGGTTAACATAGAAATTTTTATTAGTTATAATTTTCAATTAGTATAGGCAATCCTATGAGAAATCACTTTTGATCATGTTTTTTTATGGGGCGGTGCTAAATATTAGTGAAAAATCATGGTGCACAAGATTGATTTTGCAAAAAAATAATTGATTATCTCTACTATTATCTAGGATCATTATACCTTACCTAGCGTTGAGTTTGCTCTACTGATAAACTGTTGACAAAATATTATGAAAAAAAGGCATATACAGTTTTATAGATGTTAATGAATAACCAACAGTGAATGATACTGCATGAGGGATCTTTTTTTAACACTTTTTATTTTTGGCATGTTGCCCGGTGCATTTTTTAGACCTTACATAGGAGTCTATCTTTGGGCATGGGTTGCCTACATGAACCCCCATCGTCTGACCTGGAGTTATGCCTACAACTTTAGGTTCAATTATTTTATCGCTATTGCTACAATACTTGGTATTATCGTATTTTGGAAAAATACAGTAAAAATACCTCGTACAATGACTGTCTATCTCCTCTTTGGTTTTCTCGGATGGTCTACATTTACAAGTTTTTACTCAATCAACTATGCTTGGCATGATTGGCAGCAGTTGGTTAAAATTTATATGATGGTAACTGCAACTTTTTTGGTTATTGATTCAAAAAAGGCCATTATTACCCTTGTTACAATCATCACACTATCTATTGGTTATTTTGGTATTAAGGGTGGCGTGTTCACCATAACAACAGGTGGGCAGTTTCAGGTTTTAGGTCCTGCTAGATCATTTTTTTCAGATAACAACATGTTTGCTTTGGCAGAACTTATGGTTGTGCCTATGTTTCTGTTTCTCCGTAGCCAAATGAAAAACTTCTGGTTAAGGTTATTGTTTATTGGTCTTGCTTTGTTGGCTGCGCTCTCAGTTATAGGTAGTTATTCTCGTGGTGGATTGGTTGGGTTAATTGTTGTTACGCTCTATTTCTGGCTACGTACTCCTGGAAAAATTAGAATAGCTCTACTGCTAGCTTTAGTTATGCCAATGGCTTATAATTTGATGTCTGAGAGATGGCAAGACCGCATGATATCAATGGTCAAAAAAGTTGAAATACCTAAAAATATAACAGACTTCTTTAAAGATCGTTCAGTATTTGATCCAGAAAACGACCCTTTCCCCGAATCTGAGGAAGAATCTGTATCAATTGTTGTAGATAGTTCCGTGGCAGGTCGTGTCCAGGCTTGGACTCTTGCTTGGCGAGTGGCTATAGATAGGCCGTTTGTAGGAGGTGGTTTTAGAACATTCCACCTTAATGTTTTTAGAAAGTATGTGCCCCATGCTCAACGTCGAGCTGCGCATAGTATTTATTTCCAAGTTTTAGGTGAACATGGTTTTGTTGGTTTCGGAATTTGGTTATTTATGCATCTTTCAGCATTTAGGACCAGAAACTGGATAATGAAAAGAACTAGACGAATTCCAGAATTAAATTGGGCTCATGAACTAGCAAGGTTTATTGGTATAAGTATGATGGGCTATTATGCCTCTGGAACATTCTTAGGTTTGGCTTATTTTGACCTTCCTTTACACTATATATCTGTTTTGGTTATTTTACAGGTTATAGTAAAGAGAGAGCTTGATAAATTTGAGAAACCAAAACCCAAAAAGGAAGGCAGGTTTCCTTATAAACCAATTGAAGAACTTTCATAAGAGTTATAATGGCTTCACTTAAAAACTGTACACAATAAGAAACTCTCATCATTACAGCGTAGGTGGTAATCTAGGGCAGCAACGTTGAACTGACTGGATTACTGCCTTCCCGGAAAAGACGTAACGTTGGTTGTAGAGTGTATGTTTTTGTTATGGTTACGATAAGCCTTTTTTGGTTACTGCATATTCCATGGTGGCAACTCTGTTGTATACTTCTGGGTCGTTTATTAATGCCATATTAAAAAAACGTTTCATGTGGGGGAAAGATAGATCAATAATTTGTTCTAAATAGTTATCTTGTAGGTAGAAAGGTAAAGCTCTTTTACGGTTAAATTTTGCCCGATAAAGGTAACCACGAAGCCAAATTGGGCGGTTGGTAGAGGTCCAGTTAGAGAGCCTGTGAGCTACTGATGGAATATTTGAAAAATCATAGCCATAGGCACTTTTATAGGTTGCTAGTTTTGGGTTAAGTGTTTTAATCATCTGTGCTTCTAGTCGACCATGCTCTTTATATTTAAAGGGTATAGACCAAGTATCTTTGATGATTGATGGTTCTAAAAATGGAAAAGCAGCCCAGCCAATACGGGTGTTTATGGCAGCATCTCTTGCTGTCCAATACCTCCCTCTAAATAGTGGATAGGCCATTTCACTGCGTCCTCTATCTTCCCAGTTTGCACCACTACCCAAAGCTTTAACAAGAGATGTCTCAAGGTTTTGTTTATAGCCGATTGCTGAGAAAATATTGGTACAAGCACGTGGGTCGTAACGGGAGAAAAAAGCCCATACTAGCTGCTTAATTGATATGTTTGAGTTTGGTAGATAAAAAAAGTTTCTGTATATCTCACCTGCCCCACCATTTATGACCAAGTGTGATAGAGAGCGGTTGATACGGTCATCGATATCAACTCCTGAGTCAAATATACCGGAGAGTTTCCAACCATCAAATACAGCCCAGTTTTTTTTGATTTGTTCGGCAAATCTATCAGGGCTCATATCTACCAAAGAGGTTTTGTCAACTACATCAAGAAGCAGGTCTTCACCTTTGGCAATGTTCTTGGCAGTTTCAACATCGGGATCTCCATTTGGTCCATATACAAACAGAGATGGGGTAACACCTGCATCTAATAAAAGTGCTAAGATCAACCGAGAGTCATAACCACCAGATAGAGCAGTGTTTATTTTGTCACCAAAACAGTTCCGGTATATCTTAAAAAGAGCCCGAAGTTTATTAAGCTGTATCTCAACATTTTCATCAAAAGAGAGGTTTACAGTTGGTTTATTCCACTCTAATAGATTTTCTCTTTTATTAATATTACAATTTTTGTTTAGTGATATGGTTTGCTCAAATGGGAGAGATTTAATCTGGCTGATGAATGTTTTTTCACCAAATGTGTTGCCATTCCAGGCATATTCATAACAGCCCTGAAAATCTATTTCTGCTTGGGGTATAATATCAACAAGTACTTGGAATGAGTTGGAGAATATGGTTTTTTCAGGGTTATGATATATTTTTGTAGCACCAAGAGAGTCCGATGCTATAAAAGTTTCAGAGTTTTTTTTAATTATCAGGGTGAATTGACCGTTGCAACGTGTCCAATCCACCCCATATCTATTAAAAGCATTATAACAGGCTTTTAGTGCAGGTTTGCCAATTAGGCCATCAAAAAAAAAGCTACCGCAATAAGCAATAAAGTTTTCATTATCAATCTGTAAAAATGTATTTGCTAGAGGCTGTTTTTTATCTTTATTGTAGATTAACTTTTGCAAAAAAGTTAATGAATATTCTTGGGTTTCAATATCTTTGGCTTTATTAAAACCGTTTGCACACAACGCCTTGCTAACCGTTTTGCAAGCTTTATCTAAAGTTGGATCACGAGTAAGAATAAAGATGGACATAACTATTAAAAAATTTCACTTATCAATATATCTACTCTGACATAATGCGGTGCATTAATATGGTCATATCATCATCAATAGTAACCCTAAAACCATTTTTACCAGTATAGGTATAGCTCATTGATGAATCACCAGTAAACGGGCCGTTAACTTTGTTGCTTAGGGTGTCCAGCTTGTGCTTACTCACAAACTGACTAATAAACTCTTCTTCATCTATATCAACTAGGCCAAAGGCACTTTTTAAAAAAATTGGTTTTAATAAAATACTGTATACTGTGTGGGTATGGTCAGCTTTTAAGGTAATTCCTGCACCAAAACTCTGCTTATCTGAATAAAGCTTAGTATCTTTAGAAATTATTTTATATACACTGGTATAACCAGAACGTATGTTGCTGGATTTATAGCCAAAACTAAAAGATCCACCAAACAGATAGGTGTCATTTTTTTGCCTTAAAAACTTAATATTTTTTCGAAGAGTTGCGGCATCTTTATAAGCACTTGAGCCATCGGTAAAATTGTTGTACATAAACTCATCACTGAGAAATAAATGCTGTTTCAAGCCTCTATTTATTACTCTTAGTGCATTATCAACCGACATACCTACATAAAGACCTTTTACTACTGGGGGAGTTATATCGGCTAAATTAGCGGAACTGTTTTTTACTTGCTTATTAGAAGTTACAAAACTGAAAATAATTATGATCCCAACGATCAAAACAGTGATAAGAATTAAACCACTTTTAGAGGTGATAGACTCTGCAATACCAGCGTTTGTCTCACTGCTTTCAGTTTCATTGGCTTGTTTGTTTGTATTTTTATTTTCCATGTTTATATAACTATATCAAGGTTTTTGCAGAGGTTTTTTTTCTTTAATCCAAGGTATAATTCCATTCTCAACATTATACACCATGGTATAGCCCATCTTCTCCATAAGATGCTCTGCTAGTATTGAGGAGCGGTTGCCACTACGGCATATAAGAATCACCGGATCATTTTTGCCAATTTGTTTGCTAAAAGTAGGTAGAAAAGATCTGGGAGTTTCTCCTCTTCTATCAATAAAGGTCAACAATCGACTGCCTTTAATTACACCACTCTTCTGCCACTCTTCAGCACGGCGAATATCATAAACAGGAACTCCATCAGCCATTAGAGATTGTAATTTTGTATTATCAATATTGGTATAAAGAGGATCACTGCAACCAGCCAACGAAAAAAGTAGAACAAAAAAAGTAAAAAGTCTTGCGATCATGATATATTCTCAAAATTTTAATGTTAAATAAAAAAGTGAATCAGTCATTGTGACTCCCTATAGGCTTCTTTGGAAGGGTTGTAGAATAGATAGTTGAAGTTTTTTGGTTTTTCACAACCTCAACCATAAATTTATTGCCTTTTATTTGATATGTGACTGATGAAACAGCAAAAGAAGATGCTATTCATAAAGCTGAAGGCTGCCTTACAATAGCACTTAATATATGAGATAAGGTGAGAAAGAACATACCTAAACCGTCTCCAGTTAAATAATGTATGGTTGGGGTAGTAATAGGTGTTGTATTGCCAATTTATAGCGGTACAGCATAAAAAGGTATAGGGTCAACTGCTGTAGCTTCTGAACCACGTAATCTTCCTGATGTGACATCATCATTATCAAGAGTACGGTCTATCTCTTGAGCAATGTCTAAAGGGACATTGGTTAATTCTATAATATGTTTTGGATTGCCATCCATAGCAATAGCAGCAAAGTTAGAGTCAGACTTTACTATAACTCTTATCGTGCCAAAACGCGTACGTGTGGTTGTAGAGTCTGTTCTAATTAAACCAGAACTGTATAAATGGTCTGTGACACAATCGACCTCAGTGTTCTTGTTGGTAATAGCGTCAGTTCCAATTTCTCCATTTCCTAAAGAGTTTGTGGGGGAATCTGTATTCGAATAATCACAAACACCACTAGCAGTTACAGCAGCAATATCAGCGTTAGCTCCAGGTAGATCACCAGGGAAATAGTGGTAGCGGTCTTTAAAATTTTTAATAGCGATGCTCATATCAGTGACCATAGCTATAACCTCTTTTGCATGAGAGCTTTGTATTAAATTGTTGCTAAGCATAACACTGCCACCAGCAATTAAACCGATGATAACCATTACAGTGGCAATTTCAATCAATGAGAAGCCTGATTGGTTATACTTCATTGTGGGTTTTCTCCTGTGTAAATAACAGCAATCTCAATTATGGACATGTTACAGCTGTATCAATAGGTACTCTAGCTGCTGTCATTTGTGATAGTAGGTCAGTAACGAGTATATCTTCACAAATATCATCACCAGCACAACTATTGCCTATGCCTAATGTAGTTGTAATACCATTAAGAGGGCCACCACTAACAAGGCGATAGGCTACGCCACTTGTTCCTGGTGAGGTAAAATATAGTCCATCAAGGGCAGGGTCTGATCTGTCAGCAATATCTTGAGTTACAAAGTATTGAATCTGGTTACCCCAAGGATCTGTAACATCATCTAGTGTTAAAGATAGAGTAACGTAAGGAACATAACCTTCAGCAGGGTTTACAAGTGGAGTAGTATCTTCAACTCCAACTAAGGCAATTGTCGTTGCATAAGGAAGATTGTGATAATAGTGCCGATCTTTTGAGTCATATGTTGCAATTGTAGTCCAGGTGAAACCACCACCATCTGCATTAGTAGTATCACCGATTGTCGTTGACCATGTTGGTTCAGGTGCTGCGGTTGTTCCGTCTGCATTAGCTTGATAGTAATATCCGTTTGCACTACTTGGTACAACACGAGTAGTGCCACTAGTTACTGTCATTGCAGCAGACCAGGGAACTTGAGTGCAACTAGCTGTAGACGAGGTTCGAGAAGCAAATGATAATAGAGCACCTTTAATTCTAGTAAACTTATCGTTTAAGCTAGATGAACTAGATTGGAGTGCCCCTTCGTCAATTAAAGGTGATACCAAATCGCTAGTTGATAATGTTAAAACAACATCATCAAAAGCTCCGTTTGTTGCAGTAGTATCATCACTAAAATTACGTTGAACATAAGTTACATCTGCATTTGTATTCTCTAATTCGTCAGCTTCATTTGCGGCAGGAAGAGTATTTCTAGTGCCTTTAATAGTATATGCTCCATCTCCATTAGGGCCATGGGATATTATAACGGCTACTATTTGTGTAATATCTGACCCAGAACTTGTACCAGATGAATTGCGTTGTTGAATTGTAAAATCACCAACATCTGCATCGTTGAGAGTAGCAACTGTTGTCCAATCATTTGTTGTTGCACTTACATGATACGAGAAAAAATTATTCCATCCATCAAGTGCTGTCTCTCGTGAAAGCCCCAAACTGCTCCAAGGGATAATGCCAAAACTATCTGCTAGATTGTTGCATGTTGAATTTTCTGCGCCATCAGGTACAGCGTCTGTGTCAGGGCATGGCAGCTCTTTATTCACCCTAAGATATGCAATTAATGTCTCTTTTATAACATCTAACCGTTTTTGTGTAACCTTGTACGATGTTTGCTCCATTTTGGTCTTAAGAAGGGTCATGCCAAGGGAGGCTAACAAGCCGATGATCATTAAGACAGTTGCCATCTCAATGAGGGTAAACCCTGCCTTGATGTATTTTGGTTGTTTATTTGTTATCACGTTTACCACCAAAACCTTTATGAAAATAATAACTTATATGTATAAGTTAGATGTCTTGAATTATTGTTGTTAGTGTAAAGACCTTAACAAAAATTAATTACGTATAGTAGCATAAAATATAGCCTTTTGTAGGGTTTTATGTCAATACGCATGCATGGATTTTGCTTAAATTACAAATATAAAGGTTTGTTTTATAGTAATACAGGTATAAATGTATCTTAAGACATTAACATAAACATTTAATCTGGATAGCAGAACACAAATTAATAAATAATATTAATTTGTTAAACATAATGTTGTCGTAAAATGTTGAAAACAAAGAATAACAACAACTATTTTATCAAGTAGAGATCATAGACTTTAAAATCTTGACCCACGTTTTTTTTGTCTCTTTGCCTATATTGTCAGGTAGTAGAGATTTTATTTTTTTACCTTCTTGGGGTTTTTTCTTGGCTAGTGAGCGCAGATATTCTCTTTCTATATAGGTGTATACCTCGCTAATTTCCATAGAGCGAATAGCACTGGTAATATCAAACTGCACTCCGCACTGTTGTGAGCCAGCTGGGCAGATTTTATTATCGCCAGTAATTGGGGTAAAGTTACGGACAAAGCCTGTGAAAGAAATTGTGCGGTCTTTGCTTCTTTCTACCTCTAACCCAGAATCCAACAATAGCTTTTCTTGGGTCTCCAGAGTTGGGGGGATTTTTAAATTCAGAGTAATTTGGCTACCGTTTTCCAATTTTGTGGCATCGGACGGAAAACAGAATGACAGCCCTTGTACAGACATATCAATAACTCGTGATTCAATAGGTGAGGTTAAACGTAAGTCTACCTCTGGCAGCACTTTTACTCTGTAGTGCCGTCTTTGTTTATGTAGTTTTAGTAGTTTTGGAAATTCAATTTTAAGGAAAGATTTATCATCAACAGTAACTTTTTTCTTAAAGCGAACTTTGGCTTCCACTGCTTTTTTGCCATCATAAAACCGTATTAGTACCTTGTTACCTTTTTTAGCCCGTTTATTACCGTCTTCAGGTATTAACCCTGTTAAAAGTAGGTGGCTCTTTTTTTTCAGGTGTGCAAAAGGGGTGTGTTCAGTTTTTTTGCTATTTTTGCTACTGCCTTCATTAGACTCCTCGGCTGGTTTTGCTGGTAGGTCGCAAAAATGAGAGTAAAAAATTTGGGTAAGGTTGTTTATACGTAATTCAACAACAGTATCACTTTCATGAGCCTTCTTTATAAGTTGTACAATACGGTCACCTTTTACAGTTTCTGTGCCAGAAGGTTTTGCTTCTTTATCATTATCCTTTTGGGAATTTGATTTTTTTGTGGTTTTTGCCATGATAACTCCTTATCCTAATTAACTTACCGTAGTGTCACAGCTTTGTATCAGCAATTTATTTGCCAATATATGTTTTTTTCTTAAATATAATTGTATGTTAAAAGGTTAAAAGATAATAATTGCTCCATATTGTAAATAAAAAATATAGCGTTTAAAGAGAAAAACTTATGAAGCCTACGGCTAAAAAAGAGTATATACAAAGGTTTATGGTTCCTACAGGAAGGGTTGCTTATAGAGATTTGCAAGATCTTGCTGAAGAAAATAATGAGCAACGTTTTGTGCAGTTGGTCCGTTATCATTGTTTGGTCGGTGTTAGTGTGCTTAAAGGTGAGTTGCAGGATGACCCTGACGATGCTGAGTCTACCAAACTATTTAACCGAAAAGATATTTCTAACCAAAAGCCTGATAATAATGAATTTGATTTAACAAAAGTGGTGTACCCTTTAGTTCCTGGACAGAACAGCCCTGAAAATGAGCTGATTTTTGTAGGCAAAAATGATGATAATAATATTGTTATTTCAGATTACTCAATAACCAGCAATCATCTATCTATTCGTGTAGATAGTGACGGCCGCTATTTTTTTAACGATCGAGGATCTAAAAACAGTACAATTATTCGTGACGAAATAGTTGTACCAGGTCAGGAAGTGGAAGTTATAGAGAGTGACATTATTAAGATAGGACGTTATCAATTTATTTTTACCTCACCAGGAATGCTCTACGCCCGCCTAAGAGGTTTTGATGTGCAACAGAGTATTGAGGATTTGATAAACCATTTGGGAAAAGCAGATTATAAAAAATTAAAAAAAATGGCAGAAACTCGTAAGGAAGATATGTTTGTTCAGTTGATATTAAACCCTGCATTGGTTGGTATGGCTCTCTTCAAGGGAAGTATGGTAGAGCCAGAGGTTAAAGTTGATGATGATGATAGTGATGAAACCAAGCTGTTTTTAAACGAAAACAAGGGCAAGCAGGTGTCAATAACTTTAGACTATCTCTCTCGTAATATATTTCCTATAGTTCAAAAGTTAGAAAAAAAACACGATAAAGATTGCCTTAAAATTGGCAGGTCTCAAGTAAATGACATCTGTATGTTAGATAATTCCATTTCGCGTATTCATGGTCAAATTCGTATAGCTGAAACAGGGCACTATTTTTATAGTGACTTTAAATCTCGTAACGGCTCATGGGTAAATGGTAAAAAAATTGGAGATACTGAAGTAGCTTTGTTTGAAGGTGATAAGTTGAAGGTTGGTCGCTATCTTTTTAATTTCATCTTTCCCAGTACGCTTTATAAAATGTTGAATTCAAAGAAATAATCTTAAACTTTGCAGTTTGGCCCATGTTTAATGGTGCGACTTGTTGGTTTTTCTGGTAAATAAAGTTAAAATTTAAATCACCTTTTTAGTGATGAATATTTTTTCAGGTTTATCAAGTTAGTCAATAGGTTGCGCCTGTTAAGTGGGAACAACTGCCGCATTTAGGAAAATATGCTTGTACGGGCTATAGTTACTATATGATAAATATTGGTCAATATAACCAACGCTTGGCAACTATTGCCTTGGTTACTGTTTTGTTTTTTCTCGGTATTGCACCCCAAGATGATCCTCTTACAATGCCGCAATTAGCTCATTTAATATTAGCTGTGGGGGCGTTTCCTCTAATTATTGGAGCTATGATATATTTTACCCCTACATTAACTCGCAGTGCACCACCAACAGGATGGATATGCTGGTTGCCATATTTGGCAATGTTTACAGGTTTCATAGCTTTTTCTGCGGTAAGTCAGGATATGCAGTTTATAGTGGTATCTGGCCCAATGGGTATTGTCCTATCTGGTGGCCTGCTTTATTGGATGTGGCAAAGGAGCAGTAACGCTTTAGGTGATCCTCACCCCGGATTGGCTTGGTATCAGGGGGCTTTATTTTTTTTAATATTGGGATTATCAACAATTATTTTAGCCTATCTATTGCCACAGTGGTGGTTTCCCCTTCGTGGTGTACATCAACAGCTTAATTTAATGGGCTTTCTTGGCCTTACAACAGTTGGAACCTTACAGGTTTTTTTGCCCACAGTGGCGAATTATCAAGACAATAAAACCTCATATCGTTTAAAAAACCACTTAAAATATTCCGCCTTAGGTACACTGTTTTTAGCAGCAGGAGGATGGGGCTTGCCTTTTTGCAATGAAATGGGCAGGCTGGTTTGGTTAGTTCCTCTACTAGCAATTTTTAAATCAGCTATGTTACATGTTGATAAACAAAAGGGTTTGTCTGGTGCTGCATTTTCTCTATTTGGTGCGCTGACTGGTTTTACTGTCTTAATTATATTTAACCAATATTCAAATTTATATTATCTATTCTGTTTTTTTGTTTTTCCTTTGGTAACAGGGGCATTAAGTCACCTTTTGCCAATATGGTGGTGGCCAGGTGCAGCTAGCAATAACCGTGATTTAGCCCAAGCCTTTTTAGCCAGATGGGGATTTTTTAGATTAGGTGCTTTTTATGTGGCAGGGTTAGCCACAATTTGGAATGTGAAGTGGGGTGGATGGCTTGCAGGCATTACAATTTTGTTTTTTGCTATACAAATAATGTTTGCTCGTCGTCATTATTGATGATAAACAATTGCGTCTTAGGTTTGGAATAGCTAGAATACGTTAACTGTTTTATGCAGCTCATTTATGTTTTTTTATTTAATATTTAATTTAGGAGTATCAAAACAATGGCACAAATTACCTTGAAAGGTAACCCTATTAACAGTTGTGGATCCTTACCAGCAGTAGGCAGCAAAGGGGCAGATTTTAAGCTAACTAAAGCAGATTTGTCAGATGTTTCTCTTAGTGATTTTGCTGGCAAAACAGTTGTTCTTAATATTTTCCCAAGCATTGATACTCCAATTTGTGCTGCTTCAGTACGCTATTTCAACCAAGAAGTAGCTAAAAAAGCAGATACAGTCGTATTGTGTGTATCCCTAGACCTACCATTTGCCCATAGTCGTTTTTGTGGCGCAGAAGGTTTAGAGGATGTTGTCTCTGTCTCTGAGTTGCGGGCTAGAGGTTTTGGCGAAGACTATGGAGTACGTATTGTTGATGGCCCATTGGCAGGGCTTCTTGCTCGTGCTGTTGTGGTTCTAGATGGCAGCGGAACAGTAACATATACTCAACAGGTACCAGAAATTGTTGAAGAACCAAACTATGACGAAGTTTTAGCTGCTCTTAGCTAAAATAAAAATAAACTCCCCAATTAATGGTGTTGTTTTACCACTGATTGGGGAGTTTTTTTATGCAAAAAATTCCTTCCGTTTAATATAATAAAAGCTCGAAAAAGCACTCTTTTTTTAGTCTGTTTTTACCCCCTTGCAAAAAAATTATGATTCCTTAACAAACTTGCTCAATCATTATCTTTTTTTGTATTCTTCTGGTACAGACTATCCGCCCTTTTGTCATTTGACAAAATCGCCTACAATTTTGCTGTTAAACTTATTTTCAATATGCTTGTTTCTAGGGTATCCCTAGTTTAGGTAGTTGTCGTTAGTAGTGTAGCTTAAATTTCCCGAAACCAGGGTTAATATACACAAAACGGCCAACCCTCAGGATGAACATTATTAAAGTGAAGAAATAAAGCATGGACAATAAAAAAACTACTATTCCTTTTTGGCACTATTTGTTAGCTGTTGGTTTGCCAATAGTTCTTATTGTCACATCCATGACCATTGTTCTTTCACGAATTAATAATGAGATAAAATTTACTAATAGAGAGTTGGTTGGGCTTACGCAAGTGCATAAATTGAATGATATCATTCTTGTTATGCAAAAAGTTAGAGGCTTAAGCCAAATTCAGAGTGAATTATATAATAGCTCTATTCAATCTCAATTAAATAGTTTATCAGATGAGTTGGATAGCCTTCTAAATCAATTTTTACAAAATTATGATGCTGATAAATTTTCAGTTAATGATGAAGTTGCAAACATAAGTACATCAATAAAGACAATCACATCTTCAAGCATTACTCCTCACTCTAGTAGGTCTTTATTTAAAGAGTACACTAGGATAATAAATCATACACAAGAGATAAGTCAGTTAGTAGCTACACGTTCTAACATGCTACTAGATTATGAGCTGGACTCTTTTTCTTTGATAAATATTTTTGTAAATGGTTTACCAAATTTAGTAGAAGCAACTGGTAAAGTACGGGGAGTAGGCAGTACTCTATTGACCAAAAATAACTATAAAGAAATTGATAGGTTTAACTTTGGTGTAATGGTTGGGGGTATGCGCCAAAGCCTTAACGATATAAATAAAAGTCGCCATTTATTATCAGAGCTTTCATCTCAACTTGATGCACCACTTAAATGTTTTGTTGATAATTTAGACAATGAACCAGTGCAATATCTCAAACTTAGTGATGCTATAATTGATGGTTCTAAACGTGGTTTTGATGCCCTACATTTTTTTAAAAATGGCACCCAGGCTATACAGGCAACAACAATCTGTTATTTACAAATTAAAAATAGCCTTACTAAGCTATTAAAGGCAAGAATTGATACCCTAAATACAGAACGAATTGTTGTCTCTTTAGGGCTTCTTTTGTCACTGTTTTTTACTATCTACTCTTTTTCGGTATTTTTTCGTAAAAATAGAAATGCATTTGATCAAATAGGGGCTAGTGAGAAAAAAAATAGAGCTATACTACAAACTGCTCTCGATGGAATAATAACAATTGATAAGAGTGGTATTATCCAGTCGGCAAATGCTTCATCAGAAAAGATATTCGGTTATCCACACGGTGTATTAATAGGCAAAAATATAAGCATATTGATACCATCTCCTCAAAAAGAACAACACGATGGTTTTCTTAAACAATATATTGCATCTGGTAAAAAAAATATCATCGGATCTACCAGAGAAGTAGAGGGAATTAATAAAGAAGGAGTCTATTTCCCCCTTGAGCTATCGGTAAGTGAATTTCGTGTTGGTGGTGAAATATATTTTACCGGAATATTGCACGACATAACTAAACGTAAACAGGATAAAGAGAAGATAAACGATACCTACAAAGAGCTGAAAAAGAGTGAACACCTTCTTACTATGTCCCTTGAATCTATCCAAGATGGATTTGCAATATTTGATAGTAATAGCTGTTTAATTTTATGGAATACTGCCTTTTACGAACTACACGATAAGGTTTCTGACCTTATTGTTAAGGGAACCTCTTATGATGAACTTTTACGTATTGGAGCTGAAAGGGGACAATATACAAAATCTTTAAGTTCTGACGATCATTTAGCTATTAAGCATGTTATTTCAAGCAAACAATCTTTTGAAGTTTTTGAAGAGGAATTTAGTGGCAGCCGTTGGGTAAGAATATCTGAAAACAAGATGGATGATAACGGTATTGTCGTGGTCTATACCGATATAACTTCACTAAAAAGTGCAGCAGCACAGGCAGAAGTTGCAGCAAAAGCAAAAGGTGATTTTTTAGCCAATATGAGCCATGAAATTCGAACCCCTATGAATGCAATTATAGGTCTCAGTCATCTATGTTTACAAACTCGTTTAACTACCCGGCAAAAAGATTATATTTACAAAGTACATAACTCCGCAACATCTCTATTACGAATTATCAACGATATTCTAGATTTTTCTAAAATTGATGCTGGTAGGCTTGATATGGAATCCATAGAGTTTACCTTAGAAGAGGTGTTGGGAACTATGGCCTCGATGGTGGGCCTTAAGGTGCAAGAAAAACAGTTGGAATTTCTTATGGAGACGGCGGTAGATATTCCGCCAAGTTTAATTGGAGACCCTTTAAGACTTGGGCAGATTTTAATAAACCTTACCAATAACGCAATAAAGTTTACTGAAAAAGGTGAGATAGCCGTTGTTACTGAGTTATTAGAAAAAGGTGATGGTTTTGTTAGGCTGCAATTCACTGTTCGTGATACTGGTATAGGCCTTACCCCAAAACAACAATCTACACTTTTTCAATCTTTTAGTCAGGCTGATGCCTCCATAACACGAAAATATGGTGGTACTGGTTTGGGTTTAACTATATCTCAACGTTTAGTGGAGTTAATGGGTGGTAAAATTAGAGTTGAGAGTAAGATTGGTTCTGGCTCTAATTTTATTTTTGATGTTCGCCTAGGTGTAAACACACGAGTGGTAGAAAAAAATCTTATTCCCACTACAGACCTGCGTGGTATGAAGGTGTTAATTGTAGATGATAATGAGAGTGCTAGAAATGTTATTGCAGACTATTTAACCTCTTTTACTTTTAAAGTTACCAGAGCTATCGATGGCAAGGATGCCATTGTTTTAGTACAAGAGGCAGATATGGCAGGAGAGCCATTTGAACTGATAATAATGGACTATATGATGCCAGAGCTGGACGGAATATCTGCTGCTGCTAAAATTCGCCATGAATTGGGGTTAAATAAAAACCCAGTTATAATTATGGCTACCGCTTATGGAGAAGAAAACGTTGTAAAACGTGCAACAACAGATGCTGAAGTTGATGGATTTTTAGTTAAACCTATTGACCAAAGTCTACTTTTTGATGCCATTATGGAGGTTTTTGGAAAAAGTAGTGGCAATGTAGACAGTGTTAGTTTTAACTTTACTGAGAGCCAGGATTTTAAAGCAATATTATCTGGAGCCAGAATATTGTTGGTAGAGGATAATGAGATTAACCAACAGGTTGCTTTTGAGCTACTAGAACAGGCTAACATTACTGTGCTTTTGGCTAGTAATGGCAAACAAGCTGTAGACATTGTTTCTAAGGAAAAATTAGACGGTGTTTTAATGGATGTGCAGATGCCAATTATGGATGGGCTTACTGCTACCCGTGAAATTCGTAAAGACCCCCATTTAAAAAATTTACCTATTCTTGCTATGACTGCCAATACTATGTCTGGAGATAGGGAAGTCTGTCTTGATTCTGGAATGCAAGACCATATATCAAAGCCTATTGATCCGGCTAATATGTTCTCTACATTAGCAAGATGGGTGAAACCTGCAAAACCTATAGCTATTCCATCAAATGCAGAATATGGGGATAATGTTAAAGGCGACTTAAAACCAAATATAGCACCTGAAATTCCCGGCATAGATACTCAGTCAGGAATGTCACGTATTGGCGGAAAATTGGATAGATATTTGGTAATTCTTTCTAAATTTCTACTCAATCAAAGAGAGTCTGATAAGGCCATTAAAACTGCTTTATTGAAAAATGATTTTCACACAGCCAAACGTATTGCTCATACTTTAAAAGGGGTGTCAGGTACAATAGGTGCTACTAATTTACAGCAAAAAGCCCAGGCATTTGAAAGTGCTATAGGTAGAGATGCAGACCAAGATTATTTAAATGGTTTGTTAGAAGTCGTCTCCAAAGAACTTAATAATATTTGTGATGTTTTAGAGGTAGCACTAAAAAAAGAGCAAGCAGAAGCTATAAAGCAGGATGACCCACAAGAGACTGATGAAACAGTAGAGATACGGAATACTATTTTTAGGGAGATAGCATTACAAGTTGCTTCCTTTGATGCTGAAGCAGAAGATACAATAACAAAACTACGTAGTAGTCATATCCCAAAAAATATGGTCAGTTGGATAGATAAATTAGAAAAGCAGGTTGCTCAATATGACTTTGGCAAAGCTGCCGAAACAATTAAGGAGTGTGGCAAGGCTTTAGATATCGATCTGGAGGTTAAAAATGAGTGATAGGTATATAAAGCCATCTATATTAATAGTAGATGACTCACCTGATAATTTACACCTCCTAAAAGATATACTTGTAGAAGAATATACCGTTAGACCAGCAATAAATGGTAAGCTGGCTATACAGTTAGCAGGTATGGAACCACAGCCAGATTTAATATTGTTAGATATAGAAATGCCTGAAATGGACGGCTATGAAGTTTGTCGTCAGTTAAAAAAAAATGTGAATACAAGTGATATACCTGTAATTTTTGTGACTGCAAAATCAGGCGATGAAAATGAGTTAGAAGGGTTACAACTAGGAGCAGTAGATTATATCACCAAACCCATAAATGCGCACATCATCAAAGCTCGTGTAAAAACACATATTGCCTTAAGAAATTTATACTACGAAAAAGAAGAAAAAAGCCGTCAGCTTTACGAGGTAAAAGAGCAACTAGCAGCAAGCCTTGAGGAATATTCAGCAGCACAAGAACGTTTTAATGGTTTGGTGCAGACTATACCAGATATTGTTTACAAAATTGACTCTAAGGGCATGTTTACCTTTCTTAATAAATCTGTAGAACGTTTGGGATATAGTCAGTCTGAGTTAATTGGAAAACATTTTACCCAAATTATACATATAACAGATATTAAAGATGCCAGTTTAGATGTAATCATAGCAAGAGTTGGCAAAGGGACTGTTAAACCAGATCAAAAAGCATTTGATGAGAGACGTTCTGGTGAACGTATGACCGTTGGTTTGGAGATACGTCTAAAAACTAAAACCGGTAAAGCAGCAGAGGTGGTTGAGATAAAAAACCTTGACCCTTTTACTGTTAATGTAGAGATAAATAGTACAGGTCTTTATGGAGATTTAACCAATCAAACATCTGATAGTAAAAGGCAGTATGTGGGAACAGTTGGAGTTATACGAGATATTACAGATCGTCAGAAGGCAGAAAAAGCATTAATTAAAGAAAAAATGCTTATAAAGCAATTAGTTGATATTGTGCCACTGCCAATTTTTATGGTTGATGGTGATGGCAAGCTAGCTCTTTCCAATAAAGCTTGTAAGTTGTCTTGCGAAGCTAACGATAAAGTGAACACCTTAGAAAACCTGAAGGCACTTTTAGGAGAAGGTGGTACAAAAAATGTGCAGAAGTTAATGGCAAACTTTTTAAGCAGTGAAGAAAGTGAATTGATCAATCAAAATATAGATCTTAGTTCTAGTGAACAAAAGAAGCAAAATATTATTCTTTCAAAATTTACAAATCCATACCAAAGCAAGCCAGATTTAATTGGTGTTCTTATAAATAAAATTGAGAATAACAGCTATGAATAATCAAACACAAAATAGACGCAAGACTATACTTGTTGTTGATGACACAACAGAGAATATAGATGTTATGAAGGGTATTTTAAGCCCTTATTATAAGATCCAAGCTGCAAAGGATGGTAAACTGGCGATTATGATTGCCAAATCACCCAATAAACCATCTTTAATTTTACTGGATATAATGATGCCAGTGATGGATGGTTATGAAGTTTGTAGAATTCTTAAAGAAGATGAAAGTACACGTGATATACCGATACTTTTTGTAACAGCAAAGTCCGGTGCTGAAGATGAAACTAAGGGGTTTGAGTTAGGGGCGGTAGACTACCTCATAAAGCCAGTTAGTCAGCCGGTAGTTTTAGCACGGGTAAAAACCCACCTAGAGATGGACGAACAAAGAAAACTTCTTGATGATCAAAAGAAGCTTTTAGAAAACCAGGTAGAAAAACGGACAGCCCAACTTTTAAAGCGCAATGTTGAGCTTGAAGCCACAAGAATTGAAGTGATAAACCAGTTGGGAAGGGCTGTAGAATACCGAGATAACGAAACCGGAATGCATGTTGCTCGCATGAGTTGTTTTGCTCAAATTCTTGCATTAAAAGCTGGTGTAGAAGAGTCTCAAGCAGAGTTGATACATCATGCTGCACCTATGCATGATATTGGTAAAATTGGTATTCCCGATAACATTTTACTTAAACCTAGCAAGCTTTCTGATGAAGAATTTAAGGTAATAAAACAACACCCAATTATCGGACATAATATTATAGGAAAACAGAGTGCAGATATTTTAAACCTGGGAGCAGAGATGGCTTTGTCTCATCATGAAAAATGGAATGGAGAAGGTTATCCCTATGGATTAAAAGGCGATGATATTCCTTTTGCAGGAAGGATTATTGCTGTTGGAGATGTTTTTGAAGCGTTAATCTCTGTTAGGCCATATAAAGATCAGTGGTCAATTGATGATGCCCTAGCATTTATAGCGGAAGAAGCCGGAAGACATTTCGACCCAAATTTAGCTCGACTATTTAAAAATATGAGACCAGAAATAGATGAAGTTTTGGAGCTTTATAAAGATGGTGTAGGATAGA
>JADGBW010000052.1 GCA_015231305.1 Magnetococcales bacterium
TTGTTAAAGCCCGTGTAAAAGAGGGGCGATATAGCTCTGCTAGTGAGGTTGTACGTGAAGGTTTGCGTTTATTGATTGATCAAGAAGAGATAAGAGCGGAAAAAATTGCATCTAAACGTGAGGCTCAACAAGTTGAATATAACGAAAGCGAAAATGTCGAAGGAGTACCCATGGCTAATGTTTTTAAGGGTATGGACAAGATGAAAGCATACACAAAAAATACAAAGTGATAATTATCTACTGCCAAAATAAAATTATTCATTCATTTCAATAGAATGTTAGAGGATAAAGTTGAGCTATTTTGCGCTAACTATATACTATTTTTATTTCATTATTTACACTTAGAGTTGCAACATGTAGTGTTAGTTTGTTTTACTGCGTAACATGTTGGTTTATTTGCTGTAACTATGGAGCTTCTAGACAATTTATTGGTATTGTTTTCATGGTTTGTTGAATATAGTACTTACTAACAAATTATAAATTTAAATATATGGGTTTTAATTTTCTACTTGAAATTATAAAAATTTATTTCAGTAGAAAGGTTAAAAGAGGGAAATCTTAGTGGATAGCTTACTACAAGAAAAACGCAAATCTGGTTTTGGAAAATTTTTAGGCTACTTAATATTTATTCCCTCTATTTTAATTGCTGGGATTGTGCTTACAGCAACAACATGGATGGTTTGGGGGCTTGAGGAAGGGTTGCCAGGTTTGGAAGTGCGATTGCAAAAAGGACAAATTAAGCCTTTTGAGGGTAGAGTTGAGCTAACAGGTCTTGCATTTTTCGAAAAGGGTGAACCTGTGTTGCAAATGTCCAAGCTTGCTGTTGATATTTCTTTGAAAAGTCTTATAAAAAAACAGCTTATTGTTGACAGAATTTTGCTTCACAATGGTGGTATATGGATTAAAGAGATAGAAAACGGTGGTTGGAAAGTGGCTGGTGTTGATATACCATTAGCAAAAGAGCCCAATACCAATAAAACATCAACCCCCACAAACACAGAGCCCCAAGCACCGTTTATTATTGATGATTTAGGGGTAGGTTTCAGAGGTATTTTATTGTCCCAACTTACATTTCATGTTAATGAGCTTAAAAGACAAAAATCTGTATTTCTTAAGCGTTTACAAATAAATAATGCTGGTTTGTTGCACAGCGCAAGTCAAATTGGTCTTATTCTTGAAGTTGGGGTGGATAAGTCAGCTCTGGGTTTATATGGACAAGTTACACCTTTTACACCTGATATAAAATTCAATGGTAATTTAAACGTAGATAAATTTTCATTAGCAACCCCTAAAGAGTATGTAACGGAAATTCCTCCATCTTTAGAAGGTCTTGTATCCTCAAACCTCGACCTTGATCTCACATATTCAAAGTTAGATACCTCTAAACTAATTATAAATGGAACTCTTAAACTTGCTGGGTTTCAGGTAGAGCAAGATGAAATAGCTCTGCGACTACCGTTAACAGTCTTTACTGGTAAGGTGTTAGCTTCACTTCCATTAAAATCAGAACCCACAGGGTCCATTAATGGAGAGCTTACAACTCAAAATGTTGCATTTAACATGGAAGGTGAAAAACCAGCCGGTGGTTCTCTAAAAGACTTTTCATTTAAGGGTAAGCTTAACCCAAAGGGAGGGCAGGGAAGGGTGATATTAACTGGAGTTAACGGATCTGCTTTTGTCTCTGCCGACAAAAAGGGTTTATTAGCTTTTAACGAGCTACTCTTAAACGATTTGCAGTTTGGTATTGATAAAAATGTAGCAATTAATGAGGTTAAGCTTAATAATTTAAATGTTCAGGTTACAGGAGATAAAAAACCTTTATTAGCACTTGAAGAGATAGACTTGCAACAGTTGCAATATACCTCTAAAGGCCGTTTTACATTAGCAGCTGCTAGTGTGACTGATAGCCATATTAATGTTCATCGCACACAAGATGGAAATTGGCCTTGGTCAACAAAAGAGACTAAATCTGCTTCCTCTGGAAAACCTGCTGCCTCAAAAGATGATGTTGCTACTGAAACAGAAGCTAATACCACTGCAGAAGATGATACTGCCACTGAGGAAGATAGCGAAAAACCAGCTGAGCAGACTGCACTTTCTTATAGCCTTGGATCACTAACTTTCCCAAAAGGAGTGTCTCTTGCTCTGCATGATGAAGCAGTTGAGCCAGCTGTATCGGTAAATGGACGTATTGATATGTTGGAAGTGGGACCAATAGATAGTGAAGTAACAAATCAAGATACTCTATTTAAAATTATTGGAGGAGTTGGAGAGTATGGAAAATTTGATTTTGCTGGTAGTGCCAAACCTCTACACGAACCCAAAGATTTAATAGTAAAAGGCGCAATTAAAGCTGTCGACCTTACGCATTACTCTTCATATGTAGTACCTGAGCTTGGATATCTCATTAAAAGTGGAAGCTTAGATATAAGCACTGATACAAAGGTTGCAGCAAATAAAATCACTGGCAAAAACAATCTGATGTTAAAGATGTTTAAATTAGATTCGGCAAATAGCAGTAAATCTAAGGAGATTAGTAAAAAAATTCCAGTACCCATGGAAACTGCTCTTAACCTACTAAGAAATAATAATGGCGATATTAAAATGTCCATTCCTGTTTCTGGAACAATAGCTAAGCCAGACATAGATTTTAGTGAACCTATTAATAAGGTGTTAGGTGGAGTTTCAGTTAAGGCTGCAAAAACGACTGCAATTGTAGCACTTGGGCCGGTAGGTTTAGCTCTTGCTGCTGCTGAAATGGCTGGATCAGCAGCTATTGACTCTGCTCAAGATAGTTATTTAAAGCCCATTAAATTTACTGCTGGTTCAAGCCAATTAAATTCAGAAGGTAAGAAAAAACTAGATGACCTTGCAGCCTATTTATCAACAAAAAAGCAAAAGCGTATTACTGCATGTGGGCTGGTAGTGCTAAAAGATCAATTAGTGTTGGCTAAAGAGATAGGTAAAACCTTGAAGGTTAACAAACCTGCTCCTGTTACAGTTGTTGAAGTTGCCCCGCCCCAACAGATGGACGTACAAGTAAAACAGGTTAAAAAAAGGTTTTATACTGTGCGTGTAGCCTCATTTAAAAAAATTACTCGTGCTAATAAGTCTCGTATTATTTGGCAAAAAAGGGGTTATGAGGTTTTAATACGTGAACTAAAAGGTAAGGGTGGTACTAATTGGCACGCTGTTTCTGTCGGTCTATTGCCGACTTCTGCTGAGGCAAAAAAATTATCAAAAACTATTAAGGAACAACATAAAACAGATTCCTTTGTTGTTAAAATTATGGTTGCTAAATCCCAGCCAATAGATAACCAAGTTGCTGTTGCTTCAAAAATTTCAGCTACAAAACAAGCTGATCCTGTTGATATTTTAATGGAACAAAAATTGAACCTTCTATCAAAAGAGAGAGCATCGGTTGTTAAAAAATATTTGGCTACCAATGGCAAAATTTCTTTGGATCGTATTTTTTCTTGCCTACCTTCACCACCAAATGCAGACGATATAAAAGGGCCGAGAGTTACATTTTCTTTTTAAATTATTCTATTAAAGTTATATATGTAATTGTTTTTTTTATGTGTTCGCATTTAATGAACTACTCATATTCCTAGTGTCGGCATTCGATTGTGTATTTAGGGTGCAACAAATTAATTTATCAAGAAAATTAAAAATATCGATGTCAACATGCTAGTTCTGACGGCACTTTTTGTGCAAAATCCAGGCTATATATTGTGGTAAATTTATGGATTTTCAAAATTCTGTTATTGGTACCTATTTAGCTTCTATACTTGGCATATTAAGTATATCGGCTTTTAAAAAATGGCTCTGGAATTCAAACCCCTCAACGTTGCCAGGGGTGCAACGTGTTGTTAACCTGACCCTTCGTATCGCTTTTAGGGTCGTTATGGATTTAGCGGCAAAAAAATTAACAACTCAAGCCACAAGTCTTGTTTATACAACTCTGCTCTCTTTAGTTCCTCTTCTGGCTGTTAGTTTTTCTACCTTAAAAGCCTTTGGAGTACACAATAAGCTTGATCCTATGCTTATCGACTTTCTTGCTCCACTTGGTCCACAAGGAGATATTATTAGGCTGCGAATTTTAGAATTTGTAAATAATGTCAACGCTGGAGTGCTAGGCTCAATGGGGTTATTGCTGCTTTTTTATACTGTTATTTCTCTTATACACAAAATTGAAGAGTCATTTAATGGTATTTGGCGTGTAAAACATACTAGAAGCTTTGTCCAAAAATTTAGCCAATATCTAAGTGTTATTGTTGTTGGGCCAGTGCTTATTTTTTCTTCAATTGGTCTAACAGCCTCTTTTAAAATTAGCCCTTACATGCAACAGTTATCTTCCATAGAACCTTTTGGAACTGTTCTAGCGGTGGGTGCTAAGTTGCTACCATTTATATTGATCATAATTGCATTTACTTTTTTTTATGTAATTATGCCAAACACCCGCGTGAAATGGGGCAGCGCAGTTATTGGTGGTTTTGTTTCAGGAATAATATGGGAGTCAACAAGTTGGTTTTTCACAGCATTTATTGCTGGCAGTGTAAATTATGTAGCGGTATATTCAGTTTTTGCTACCCTGATTATCTTTATGATCTGGCTGCAATTAAACTGGCTTATAATATTGGTTGGAGCCAACATCACCTTTTATTGCCAAAACAACGGCTATTTAACAATTGATGGTAACTCTTATAAAGTCAGCAATACAGTAAAAGAAAAATTAGCACTCTCCATTCTGGTTACAATTGGGCAAAAAAGTTATTTAAACACACCTCCCCCAGCAATTGAAGAGATTGCTCAGCAAACAAATACACCTACTGAAATAGTAACTGATATAGTTGAAATGCTACATTATAGTCAATTAATAGCAAAAATTAGCAAAGATAGTATTGATGATGCCTATATCCCCAATCGCCCTTTTGACATAACCCTAGTGCGTGATGTTCTTGCAGAAGTACGGATGGTAGATGAAAAAGAAAATCAACTTGATAAAACTATTAACTATCCCAAATCTGTAATAAGGGTGGCCCAAAGAGTGGAAGATGTTATTGGGCAATCTATGGGGAAAAAAAGTTTAAAAGATCTGATTTTAGAAGATATAAAAGAGCAGAATAAAAAGATAGTAAAATGAGGTTTTGTTGTAGGTAGGTTAAAAGAGCTTAACTGTACAGGCATTAAAAAGAGCATTCTTGCTCTATAATGGTTAAGTACTTTATAGATTATAGAGCAAGCATACTCCTACGGTTCATTGGTTGATATTTGACTGTGGGAAGTTTATCTTTAGAACGACTATAGAAATGCAAATAAATAGCATATAATGTCAATAATTGCTATTTACGGCGGATATTATTGTCCTTATCACAATACCATTGGTAAGTTTCTGCTAGCCCATCCTCTAGAGATTTTTTTGCTTTCCAGCCTAATTTATTTATACGCGATACATCTAGCAACTTTTTTGGCGTACCGTCTTGCTTTGTTCTGTCCCACTCTATTTTTCCTTTGTAGCCTACAGTTTTAGCTACTAGTTCAGTAAGTTCTTTGATTGAAATATCATTACCAACTCCAACATTTATTGGTATACTTTCTTCATAGTTTTCTAAAAGAAAAATAAGTGCCTTGGCTAAATCTTCAACGTGCAGAAATTCCCGTCTTGGAGAACCGCTACCCCATGCTAAAACATGTGGGTCGTTGTTTAATTTTGCTTTGTGGAAACGGTTTATTAATGCTGGTATTACATGAGAATTTTCATTATGGAAATTATCATTAGGTCCATAGAGGTTGGTAGGCATAGCGGCAATAGCGTTAAAATTGTACTGTTCTCTAAAAGCTTGGCATAGCTTAATACCGCTAATTTTTGCTATAGCATACCATTGGTTGGTTTGTTCAAGTGGGCCAGATAAAAGAGAATCTTCAGTAATTGGTTGTTTTGCCATTTTTGGATAAATACATGATGAACCTAAAAACAGTAACTTTTTAACGTTTGCAAGTCGTGCTGATTCAATCAAGTTGACTGTCATTTGAAGGTTGTTACGTATGAACTCTGCAGGATATGTGCTATTGGCGTGTATACCACCTACTTTTGCAGAGGCAATTATCATGTAATCAGGACTTTCTTTTTTAACAAATTCCTCAACAATACTTTGCCTAGTTAGGTCTATTTGTTTTCTTGTGGCGACAAGTAGGTTGTCGAAACCTGATTTTTTAAGCTGGTTGCAGATTGCCGACCCAACCATACCTTGATGGCCTGTTACAAAAATTTTAGCATTTTGTTCCATTATAGGAAATTATATCCTTGATAAAAAACGGTTTTAAATAAAAAAAATATAGAAAATTATAGTATTATAGACACATTTTGCAGGTTTATGCCTCTTAATAACCAAAAAATATGTAAAACTCACATTGATTTTTTCATTAAGGGTTTTGACACGGTGCATAGTAGAATACAATGGTTAAATGCCAAATTCTAATTTAAACCCACAAGACAGCAAAGATTTACTGGCCTGTCATGAGTGTGATTCTTTATATCGTCTGCCCTCCCTTGAGGGGCGGACCTTAGCCCGTTGTGAGCGTTGTGGATCTGTATTGGCAAGAGGAGATGCAAATAGTATTGACAATACACTGGCTTATACCCTTGCAGCATTGGTTTTTTTTACTATTGCCAATGCTTATCCAATATTGGGTTTAAGAGTGGCAGGTCAGGAGCAATTTTATACTTTGTTATCTGGTGCTACTGCATTAGCTAAGTTCGATTTATTGGCAGTAGGTATTGTGGTCTTTTTAACTACCATATTTTTCCCACTTCTTATAATGATCGGCCTTTTGTATGTTCTTATCCCCCTACGAACAGGAAGAGTACCACGTTATTTCATCCCCATATTTAAATTTACTTTGGCTCTATTACCTTGGGGTATGGTTGGGGTTTATATGTTGGGTGTTTTAGTTGCAATTGTTAAACTGGCCGATTTAGCAACTGTAGTTCCAGGTTGGGGGCTCTATGCGCTGTTTTCACTTTTGTTGGTAACTGTAGCTGCTGCGGCTACTCTTAATCCACGAGTTATTTGGCAAACTTCTGATATTTTATCAAGTGGTCAAAAAGACAGTTTGTTTGATAATAACTCTAAAGATAACGCGCAATACATAAGTAAACCTGAAAGCTTATGAGCATAAATTCTAAAAAAGTACAGGTTATCTCAGCTCGTAAGGCGGGTATGGCATCATGCCATGTTTGTCATTTGGTTGTATCTCTTGAAAGCATTAAACAAAATAATATCTGCACTAGGTGTCACAGCCCCATTCATTCTCGCAAGGTTGATAGCATATCTCGTACTTGGGCATTAGTTGTAACTGCTATTATTCTTTATATACCTGCCAATCTTTATCCTATAATGACCCTAACTAAATTAGGACAAGGAGAACCAAATACTATTATAAGTGGTGTTATGCATCTCATACACTCTGGTATGTGGCCCCTGGCTTTGATAGTTTTTGTGGCTAGCATTATTGTTCCGGTTGGTAAGCTACTTGTACTTATGTATCTGCTAATGACTGTCCAAAACAGATCTTATAACCATCCTAAAGACCGCACTACTCTTTATAGGATATTAGAGCTATTTGGTCATTGGTCTATGGTAGATGTATTTTTGGTCTCAATTTTGGTAGCTTTAGTAGACTTGGGGTTTATAGCTACTATTGAACCGGGGGTTGGAGTCTTATATTTTGGAGCAGTGGTGATTACCACGTTGTTTGCGTCACGCGCGTTTGATCCGCGCTTAATTTGGGATGTTATTGATGACGACCTTGGATGAACCGGACCAGCACGCAGATTCAATTTACAATGAAGTTCTTCCTCTTCCAGACGTTGGACCAAAGGTTGAGAAGGCTAGTGGTCTATCAATTATATGGCTAATACCAGTTGTTGCCCTTTTAGTTGGTGTTTGGTTAGCCTATAAAACCTACAGTGAACAAGGCCCGGAAATTACCATAACATTTAAATCTGCTGAAGGTATTGAGGCTGGTAAAACCCTTATTAAACATAAAGATGTAACCATAGGTATGATTAATGAGGTCAAGCTAAGTAAAGATTTTACCTCGGTTATATTAAAAGCTAGCTTGGTTCCTGGTGTAGAAAAATATCTCACTCCATCAGCACAATTTTGGGTGGTTCGTCCTAGTTTTTCTCTACAGGGTGTATCGAGTTTAGGTACTTTGGTATCTGGGGCTTATCTGGAGTTAGAGCCTGGTAAAGAGGGTAAGCAAAAAAGAGAGTTCCGTGGCTTAGAATCACCGCTTTTGGTGCGTTCAGATTCTCAGGGCATTCGTCTTATGCTGACAACGCCAACTCTTGGCTCAATATCTATAGGCTCTCCGGTATATTATAGGGGTATACCTGTAGGAGAGGTTTTAGGTTATGATCTATCAGAGGAAAAAAATCTAGTCCATGTTCATGTTTTTATTAAGTCTCCTTACCACTGGATGGTACGTGAGAACACCCTTTTTTGGTCAGTTAGTGGCATTGATGTCTCTTTTGGAGCCGATGGAGTAAGGATACAGACCGCAACTTTAGCATCGCTGTTATTGGGTGGTGTGGCCTTTGAAACACCAGAAACTTTAGAAGAGAGTCTACTGGCTGTAAATGAGTCGGTATTTCCTCTCCATAAAGATAGGTTATCTATCACAGAGAACTCTTATAGCCAGAAAATTCCTTTTCTGCTCTATTTTTCTGGCTCTGTTAGGGGGCTTAAGTCCGGTGCTCCAGTTGAATTTAGAGGCATTAAAATTGGCACTGTAACCGATATAAAAATGGAGTATGAGCGTGATAACACCAACTTTAAGGTGGCAGTACTAGTGCAGGTGGAGCCGGAACGGGTTGTGGAGATAAACTCAAAAGGTGAATCATCCAACGTTGGCTCTCCTTATGAGCTGCTAGAAACATTGGTTGAGCGTGGTTTACGCGCTCAACTTGAGACTGGTAACTATCTAACAGGGCAGTTATTTGTTAATTTGATATTAAAACCAGAAACCCCTATTGTGTTAGTTGGAGGGGATAAACGTTTTCCTGAGTTGCCAACTGTACCTAGTAACTTTGAGGAAATTAGCGCATTTGCCTATAATTTTCTGGCAAAGATACAAAAATTACCTGTAGATGAGATAGGTCAGGAGTTAGTTGCAACCTTAAAAGGGGCCAATAAGACCATAAACGCGCCGGAGGTTCTTGCCACAGTGCGTTCGCTAGACGATGCATTACAAGCCGTACGAGATGCAACGTTGAAAATGGATGGTGTAATTAACCCTATGGGCAAGGAAATTAGTGATGCAGCCCAAGCAGCGAAGGTGGCACTAGTTAGAAGTGAAGAGTTAATGGCTGTAATGATTGATGTAGTTGGACCAGATGCTCCTCTGAACTATCGGGTTATGGAGTTGTCTGAAGAGTTAACGGCGACCTCTCGTTCCCTACGTTCATTCATTGAAAGTATAAGTCGTAACCCGGAATCATTGGTATTTGGCAAAGGGGAGCAGAAGAAATAAATCATGAAATGGCATACCGCAACAGGTCTGGTTGTTATATTTTTGGTTTTGAGTGGCTGTGCCAGAATGCTTGGTACGACTAGCCCTCCCACACGCTATTTTGTTATCTCACCATTGACATTGGATTCTAAACTTAACAGCCTTGCTTTGGCTAAAGAGACAAAAGAGAGCTTGGATAAAAAAGAAATTAAAGTTGTAGAACCAACTAAACAAACTGAAATTGGTATAGCTTTAGAGCCATTGCAGATACCATCTTATCTGGATCGCGCTGAAATTGTAGTAAGAACAGGAGATAATGAGCTTGATATTGCAGAGTTTAACAAGTGGGGAGAGAATATACAGAGTAACCTTTCTCGTACTTTAATTGAAAATCTCTCCTTACTTTTCGAGTCAGACAAAATTTATTTAATACCCAGTAAAAAACGCCGTTTCCCAAATTTTCGTGTAGCTGTACGCATTAAAAAATTTGAGAGAGGTTTTGATGGCATAACAATATTATCGGTACGTTGGATGCTTTATAGCCCTGATAAAAAAATTCTCTTTAGAGAGAGTGTTCTTTTAAAAGGGCAAGAGGTAGATAAAGATGACTATCCTAAAATAGTAAAAGCTATGAGCAGCCTATGGGTTGAGTTTTCTCAGCGTATAGTCGATAGCGTTAATAAGCAGCAAGCAAACATGATTGAAAAGTAATTCAACCCACTTCTTTTTTAATTAATTTGGCAGTACTCATTATTTTTTTCCACTACATAAAAAATTAATGATTTTGCTGTCTTCCCCTCCAAGTATTAACTTCTTAAGCATTACATATTTTCTTTATAAAATTTCCGGCTTGAAAGTTGCACAGTTTAGAATCCACTGGATCTAGCTCATTGCTATACCGACTTTGAGATAACAATTTGATTCTAAAAAACGTCAGGTTTTGGAAACCATAAATGAACGAAGATTTACTAGAACTAAAAAGAAATATTATACAATATCACAGCAATGCAGCCAGTTTTGTTGATGATGATATTTTATCTGAAGAGGATGGGGATGCTAACTCTATTATAGAAGAGCAACTTGACCTGTATAGCACTGATGCCAATTTAGTGGCAGATAAAAATTACGAGGATAAATCCGTTAAATCTGCCCCAATTTTAATTAGTGAGGTAGATGATGAGATAGATGAAAAACCTGTTGCTCGCACTCCAGTTGCCAATATTGTGGCAGATCAAAAAATGGAGGATCAACCAACTCCAATTGAAATAGTTACTAACGAAGTTATAGAGCAAAAGGTAGATGAAAAAACTGCTCATCATATTCCAGTTGCCAATATTGTGGCAGCAGCAATGGAAAGTGAACAACCTGCTAACCCAACTCCAATTGCCAGTGTAGTTACTGATAATATTGTTGAAGAGCAGCCTGTCAATACAACTCCTCTTGCCTCTGATACTATTTCAAATAATACAAAGGATCTAAACGTTTCAGCAGAATCAATTTATCCTGATCCTATTGCCAAAATAGCTGTTGAGCCAAAGATTAAAGCCTATCCAGTTTCATCTGAACATGTTTCCAATATTGTTGCAGAGCCAAAGGTAGTGACAGATGCAGTTCATATAGATCCTGTTTCCAATATTGTTGCAGAGACAAAAGTTAAGGCAGAACCTGTGTATTCTGAACCTGTTACCAATATTGTTGCAGATCACGTTCAAGCAGATCCAGTTGCAAGTGTTGTTGCAGAGCCAAAGATTGTGGAAAATCATGATCAAAATGATTTGGTTGCTAAAATTATTGCAAAACAAAGAGTTGAGAAACAAGCATTGGGTGCAGATCCTGTTGATAATTTAGTGGTAGAATCTAAAATTAAAGAAAGAGCTGCCCAACTCAATACAATTGAAGAAGAGCTCACTTCAGCTCTTAGTGCTAATGAAGTGATTGATGAACAAGAGTATTTTTCTACAATTGATAGTGAGCTAGCTAATGAAGATAATTTCGCTGATATTTCTGCGCCATCAAATCAAAACCCATCCTCTGGGGAGTTAATGGGAACGGGTTTGCGTTTATTGTGGTGTGGGTGTACTGGTGCTGTTAGGCGTATGGGCAAAGGGTTTAAATATTTACTCTCCAGTTTATGGCGCGGTAATAAAAACCTGTTTTTTATGATAATTACAACTCGACGCCCTCTAATGGAGTTGGTTGTGGCTATTCCTGTTGCTATGTTTATTGGCTATCAATTTCAAGGTTTTAACAATAGTGGCAAAGTAAATGTCCCACTTACTAAAACTTATAGCAAAATTCAAATTGTTCAACCTGATGTAAAGCCTGTTGTGCAAACATATGTAAAGGACGAACCCTATAAAACTAGCCCAAAACAGGTGGCTATAGTTCCCGATGAATCCCAACAAGGCATAGCATTAATTCGTGATGAGCTAATCGAAAAGCTAGTTGCTTGGCGTGATAGGGTGCTTGATAAAATTGCAGCTTTACAAGAAAAAAGTGATATAACCCAAGCTAAATATATTGAGAATAGCAGCAAAGATAGTGATCTTTTAGTCGTTGTAAAACCTCCAAAAAATCCTATGGAGATGTATCAGTCACATTTTTCAACAGAGATACCAATTGCTATACCAGAAAAAAAGACAACAAACACGCAACCTTTTTATGATAAACCTTTGCAAATAGCCCCTCCAGTTCAGGCGGCTGTAGAACCACCTGTAAATGTTCTTGAAGTTCCATCTGTTCAAGAGGTTGCATCTTCTCCAGTTAAGACTTTTGAAGCTCCACCTGTTAAAATGGTCGCAGATACACCAGTTAAGGCTGATAATGTTCTCCCTTATAAGGTGGTAGAAGCCTCAGCAGATCAAGATATTGTTGAGCAGCCAGTTAAAGTTGCATTAAAAAAGCCGACTCAAGCAGTCAAAGTGTATTCATCACAGATGATTACACCACAACCCATGAAAGCTAAAGTTAAAAGGGTTGTTAGTTCTGCCATGGTTGCCCCCATGCCTTTAAAAAAAGGCGGGGCTTCTAAGTTTACCCAAAAGTGGGTTAAGCCGAATTTAGTTATTCCTGATCCTGTACAAAAAGCTAGGGTTAACTTTATTAAGAAAAGAAGAGTTGCTAAAAATAGTGTACAAAAGCATTTACAAGCTAATAATATATCTAAAAAGGGTTTTGTACTGTTTTTGGGGTCATATCGTCAGTCAAAAGCAGAATATCTGGACTCTATAACAGATAACCTCAAACAAGAACCATTTGATCTCATTAAGCAGACTGTAGAGATAAATGAAGCATCATACACTAGGTTATATGCTGGTCCCTTTGCCAGTCGTAAAGCAGCTGATTTAGCTAAAAAAGCACTGTTTGCTTCTAAAAAAATCGATAGTTCTATCACCTATTTACAACCAGGAGTTACACAGTATTCTCGTATTGAGAAATCAGGCAGTAAATCAAAATATGTTAAAAAGTCCACCCGTAACTCATTTGCCAAATCTAAAAAGCTAGATAAATATGCAATTCGGGTAGGTTCATTTCAAAATGTGGGGATTGATTCATCAGGCAATTTATTACGTAAAATTGCTGCACTAGGTGGAGTTGGTTTTCAACAGGGTGTCAAAGTAAAAGGCAAAACATATTGGAGGGTATATAGCGGCCCTTTTGCTAACCTGCAACAGGTAAATAAAGCAAAAGATACTTTAGAAAAGAACCTAAGCCTGCCTAATATGGCTGTGATGAGTAAAAATAGTGCTAACAGATGGGTGCGAGTTGCCAAAGCAAACCGTTCTTAGGTTTAACCTAAGAACGGTAGCTTTAACCTAAAGCAGGCAGTTGGAGTTGCGTAGGAACAACTGCCTAATTTAGGTTTAAGCATCCAATTTGCACAGCTTATTTTTTACCAAACACATAACTTGGTTTAAATAGCCATACCATGAGGGGTAAAAATGTTAAAGCAGTAAAGACATCTATAATAATGGCTTCACCAATATACATACCCAAGCCCCATGTATTACCTAGTTCTGTTGAAACCAACGGAACAAAACTGCCCAGCAGTACAATTACAGAGGCCACAACAGCTGATCCGGTTGAGGATAAAGTGTTGCTAAGTGCCTCTTTCCAGCTTTTATCCCCTACTTGCATCTCTTCTCGTAGTCTAAATATTATATAGATACTGTAATCTACCCCTAGTCCCATTGCTATGGATAAGGCTACTAAGTTAGCAAAATGTAAGTTGCCAGACCAGTTCTCAATAGAGGTAAAATAGCCAGCTAAGCCATATTGCGCAAAAAGCGTAATTAATAGTACAGATACTAACATACTGGCAACTGCTAAAGAGCGAAACATTAGGGCGGCTATGAGAAAAATTGCTGTTGCAGTCTGCAATGGACCCCGTAACCACTCTTTAATGCTCACCTCCCAAGTTGCCTCTGTTGCTCCTAGAAAACCGCCAATTCCTGGTGTTACATAATCTGGTCCTGGTTTAGATAAATGGTTGTTATCACCAGAAGTATCTTGGTTACGAAGGCCGAAATTAACCTTTGAGAAACCTGGGTCATTTTTATGTTTTTCTATGTAGGCTTGGATATCGGCAACTGTTTTATGGGTTTTTTTAGGGTCCATGGTGTTGACGAACCCCAAAACAACCCCTTCATTCCAGGTATCGTTGTTAACAAAGGCCGATAGCTCGCCATCACTAGTCATAGTCTCTAGCAGGCCATTGTACATAGCAACAATTTCATCTGGATTGCGATCGTCATCCGGGTCGGCAGCTAGCATTGTGGCTTTTGTCTGCACCATAAGATTATCTAAATTGGGCTTTTCACCTGGTTCAGCTGCCATAAGCATGTTAACTAGACGAATATATTGCGCATAAGAGCCAGTAAAGCCTATGTTTGGATGGTTACGCATCCACTCTTCCATTGCGACAATCTCAGCAATAACATCGGCATTGTTAAAAATTCCCTGTTCGCCCATCTCTTCAGAATCATGGCAGAGTGGGGGTTCAACATCCTCTTCCATATCTTCACACAGAGGTTTTAACGGCTCCTTACCCCTAATAGGAACACTTAACGAGATAACGCCGGGCATAATTTCACTAAGCCTGGTTATGTGTTTTATTGTGATAGACTCTTCTTTAAAGGCAGCACGGGCATAGTTAATGCCTTTTTCTACACCAGGCATAAGGTCATCCTTAGTACCGTTGGCAATATCAGTGTAGTGGGCGGATACAGCAATAATAACTACAACCACAGCAGCGGGAATCCATTTAAGGGGACCAGTTAGCAGATTTGCCAACCAGGAACCTAGTTTTTTCTCACGGGTTAGCTCTGTTTTTAGAGGTTGGTCTGCTTGACTATCTTTATCGTTGAGCATAACCAAGAGCAGGGGTATTAAGGTGGTGGTGGTAATTATTAAGGTGAACATGCCAAACATGCCAAAATAGGCATAAGCTTTATAAAATGAGATATCCACTAAAGAGAGGGTAGCAAAACCTGCAACATCAGTAACAATAGATAACGTAGCTGGTACAATGGTATGGGAAATAGCATTTATACCGCACTCTTGGGGTGAGTCACCACTTTGTCTTTCTTGCAGATAGCGTCGGGTGATCTGTACTGCGTGTCCAATGCCAATAGCCAGTAGCAGCATGGGGGTTAAGACCATCATTGTGGTTAGTTTAAACTGGGAAAAACCCATCAACCCCAATGTGGTAATAATGGTTGCTCCAACCCCAATAAGTGGAATGATTGCACGACGTAAGCTGCCAAACTCTTTTAATAGAATAATAACAACAATGGCTAAAGATATGACAAACAGCCACCATTTTCTCTGTAGCTCTAACATCATATAGGCAAGAAAATAAGGCTCTCCGGCAACCAATATCTCCACCCGGTTATCTGCATCGTAAGGGGCGACAATCTCAAGGACTTGTTCTACCCAAGGTACATAAATTTCCTTCACGTTGTCAGTATAGTCACCAATAATAAAGGCAGCTTTTGCTGTGCAGTCGTTACCTGGGGTGAACCGACATACTTCGCCATTTGAATCCTCACCATAAAGGAGCATAGGGGACATGACCGGGTTGTCTTGTAGTCCCTCTTTAAGAAAGTCTAACTGTTTTTTAGCAAGAGCTGGATCGTCAAGGCTTATACCTTGGGTGGGAATTAGCCGTTTAAAAACCAGGCCATTTTCATCTGCACCCATATATTTAACTTTTTGTGCTGCCAAAGACATAAAGTTCTCTGGTCTTGCAGCTGGCAGTTCAGCCATTTTTTGGTGAATCTCCTGGACCATATTAATAAACCAGGGCTTATAGATGTCACCTTCTTTAACTTCTACACCTATAACCATCATATTACCCATACCAAAATGTTTTTCGGCATAGGCATTGGTTGCTACATAACGGTTAGAGGGGGGGAGCAGGGTATCAGGATCGTTACGAATATCCAGTTTATGGATTTGGAAGGCAGCAAGCAGGGTGATAAATGCTACAATTGCAAGGATTATCCGCCTGTTCTCCATAACAAATTTGGCGTAACGCCGGGAGAAAAGTTCCTCTTTAGTTCGCGGACTCTCTTGGCTAGACATAAGATACTCCTGCTTTTATTTTATTTCTTTAAAAATGTTTGGTATGTAAAGTTTCAGTGCATATGTTGATTTTTTACTGTTGGAACAAGTTTGCTCGCAAATTTTTTTGGTAACATTAAATTAGCGAGGAATCTCGCCCTAAAAAATTTTGTAACTTAATAACTTTAAAGTATATTTAATGTATATTAAAGCCAGAGACCATTACAGCCTCTGGCTTTTAAGAGAAATATTTAGAAAAGGTACTTCGCACCAACTTGAAAGTTAGAGCTGTTTGCAAACTGACCAAACATTGTATCTTCATCACCAAAATAGGAGTTATATTCAGTTGTTAACACTAGCTCGTCACTATAGGAGTATTCAACGTCAACACGGTTCCAGAAGCCGCCACCTTCTTCAAGCATGAGGATATTGTTTATACGACCTTCCTGTTCTGCACCAAATGGCTTTGAAAGAAAGATAGAGTAGAACTCTTTATACTCTTCAGCTTTTTGCAGGCCATTGCTTAGGTGCATGGTTGCAGGATCAGCAGTGTAACGACCAGAAGAGGCGTTGCCATCTACAAAATCCATATTGACAAACTGGATAAACTGACCACTAACCATCAAGTTAGTAAAGAAGGTAAAGTCAGCGCCAAGCACATATTTAAACATGCTGGCATCTTCCATCTTCATACCACCAACCAGATCGCCATAGCCGAGCTTGGTACGGTCAATTACAGGAACCTTGGTATCTTGCTGGTAGAGAAATTCACCACGAAGAACAACAGGACCAACAGCTTTAGAATCTAGTGCATAATCGAATGCAGTACCAAAACTGTGGATACGGTTAAGTTTTTCTGTGAAGACCAATACAGGGGAGCCTCCCAAAGTTGATCCAGTAGCAGCTGCTGAAGGAATATTACCACCGTAATAAGTTGTACCATTTTTTAGATTAACAGTAGTAAATCCGGAAACAGAGGTATCAAGCTCTACATCCAGTGCTTGTCCTGCGCTATTTTGCCACTCCATCTCTATATATGGGTTAGGGTCATAATGCCAGAGATAGTTAAGGGAGAAGTTGAAATTGTTTCCAATGTTATTTTTAATGCGAAATCCAATGTTAGGATCAATCTCATCTGGATAATCACGCTCATATTTTGTTGTTGCACCAACAAACGAGTTAAATGTCGCAAAAGTTGCATTAGGCATATATTCAAAAACAGATGTAGGGTTACTACTGTTATAACCTGCATTTGTAGTTGCATCTATAAGATTGGTGTTCGCAGAAATTCCTCCACTTGCGGTAGGGTAGGTATAAGCTAAACCATTTAACATAGCCGTACCTTCTACTGCTGGCGCACCACTCATAACTGCAGATACATCTGTTATCTGGGTAAAGTCTCCAACCCTCATGTTACGTACCATATTAAGGGTAACGCCAGTTCCGAAAGAGCCAGCAGCTGCAAAATTATTGAATGTAGAAGAAATGTTGCCCATTTCAGGTACAATATTTAAAAATCCGTTTACTGGCCCGGTTATGGAATCAACCCCCATCATTTTAAACGGATGACCAACATCACCATCGGAAGTCAAACCAGGAATAGCATTCTCTTGGTTTTGGGCGATAATAAACTGAACATTGCCGTTTTCACCAACATCGTGCTCAGCTTTAATCATCCAAACAGGAATACGAGCATCTTCTGTGGTGTTCTGGACAAACTCTCGCCAATCAGTTGGGTTGACAATATCCAGTAGTTTAATGCCGTCTGCTGTACCCCAAACCACCTGCTGTTTACCAATACGCAGATCCATAGAACCTGCTCTGGTGTCTACATACAGCTCACGCAACACATCATTTTGGGTGTCCATCTCATGATATTGATAACCATCTTCACCTTCGCTATCGTATACAAGGTTAAGCTGAAGGTGCATATTTGTCTCTTCGGTAAACTCACCATTGATAAACAGATTTAGTGAATTTTCAAATTTGAAAAGATCAGCAGCTTTATGAGAGGTTGTGTCTGTAGTTGAACTAGTTTCACCAATTATGGGGCCGTCACCTGCAAATATTGCAGTCTCATTTTTAAAGACACCAGAGACCTCCCACTCTCCAAAACTCTGCCCATCTTCAGCCATAAGAGGATTTGCTGCCAAGAGAGTAACTATTGCAGCTACACCCATTAAGTTTAATTTTTTCATAGCATTTTCCTCATATCTTTTTTTTAATTTATAGTAAACAAGTAGCATTGTTAAATTTAGTTTTTAACGCTTGATCTTTCTCAATGTTTTTTCAGACCAGAACTTGTTCTTTTTATTGGTGTTCCATTCAGCAACCTTAACTGGAATAGAGGCCATAGTCTCATGGTTTGTAATTAGGTTTTTACCATACCAATACTTCCACCAGAGACCACGAGGATCTTCTAGGTTCATAGAGGTCCACGATCTATCAATTATCTTAATCTTTTTACCATCTTTAAAATATTCTGTACGATAATCACCAAAGCTCTTGGTATCTATGTAGCTTATGCGGTGGTCATACCACCAGTTACTAAACTTGGTTGTGCTCTTAAGCTTGTATACGGTTTTACCCTTAACGTCACAATCAGGAGAGTGAATTCTCTTTTTATATTTATTCTTCTTTTTAAGCTCCATTGCAGATAGGCAGCTGTTAAAAGTTTCGGTACCTAGTAGTTCATGGTTTTCGTGGCGGGGTTTACGCAGGGTAACATCACCAAAGGTAAAGTCGGTTCCTCCCCATGCGTCATCATGCGCAGGTTGGGCAAAACGACGAATTTTGCGCAGTGCAGGCAACCAAATAGAGTATGCTTGGCTCTTATTGTCATCAACATAATCGGTAATCAACATACCTGTACCGCGGAGTTTGCCAGAGCGGAAAATGGCAATATCCTGAGATTTAACCACACCATCGTTATATTTATTGTTTAGGTGTCTCTCAACAGTATTACTTTTTGGCTTTTTACCCTCGGAGCGACTAAGCAGGACTGTAATAACTTTTTTACTTTTGCGTTTGATAGAAAAATTATCAACAGAGTAAAAATGGTTAACAAAATATACCTGATCGGCTATCTCTTTAGCAGTGGGAGTGCCTTGGGGGTAGGGCAGGTTTTTAGGAACACCTGCAGCAAATAGGGGTGATGTAAGCATTCCAATTGTTAATGCTAAACCAGTTGCCCATTGTATTTTTTTCATAAAATATCTCCAAACATGTACATTACCGTTATGCCTCTGAATGTGAGAGGCAATCCATGCTAGTAACTACTTAGTAATTAAGTCTAAATTGGATAATAGGGATTCTTATTTACAATAGCAATTAAATAATTTATATCACATCAAAAAACATTAATATGATGTGATAATAAAAGCAATTAAAACAATTTGTTAAGATTTGAGAGTTATATTAAATATATAATTATGGAGTAGATGAGCAGGTTTTTTATGATCATTGATAAATTATAAAACTAACTTACAAAATTGTTAATTTATCCAACAAGTTATCAGGCGATAATGTTTAATAAAGGTTTAACAATATAGTCATATTAAGAAAATCCTCAGACATTATATTTAAAAATATAGTGAACTATTTTTTCTCTTCACACTCTATACAGTATTAGAAGTTAATAATAGTCTAATAAATAGAGTAGAAGGAGAGAAATAATGGTTAAAATTATTGTTGGTTATGTTCTAGCTACTTTTTATGGAATGGGAGCATTTCTTGTTCTAGGTTATGAAGGATTGCTGAACACTCCTCAGGTTGACGTTATTTTTTGGGGTTTAATTGCTTCAGGTTTTACAGTTCATATTATAGAGTTGGTACTATGCAAACCAGTTTGCCGTATTTTAAACAATAATCACTTATCAGTAAGATGGATGAGTTGCTGTCATTCTTAAATCTAGACAAGTAAAAACATCCGGGCAATTTTTTAATAAGGATGTATTATGTGCCTCATAAACAAGAAAATTTTCATTTTGAGGCAAAGACATAATGGAAAATAGCAGTGGTAAAAATATATTAATTACCGGATGTTCAACAGGTATAGGCCGTTGTGTGGCCCAAGGCTTGAAAGATCAAGGTTGGCGAGTATTTGCTACAGCACGTAAGTTAACAGATGTCGATAAGTTAAAAAAAGATGGTTTTGAATCTTGCCAAATTGATCTTGCCGACTCAAAATCCATTCAGTCTGGCGTGGATTGGGTATTAGAACAAAGCAATGGTAGGTTAGATGCCCTTTTTAATAATGGAGCTTACGGCCAACCAGGAGCCATGGAAGATATATCAAGACAAGCAATGCGTGAGCAGTTTGAAACCAATGTTTTTGGAACTCACGAGCTAACAAGCCTAGTGTTGCCAATTATGCGTAAGCAAGGTTATGGCAGAATTATTCAAAATAGTTCAGTTCTAGGCTTTGTAGCCATGCCTTTTCGCGGAGCTTATGTTGCCAGCAAGTTTGCCCTAAATGGTCTAACTGAAGCTATGCGAGTTGAGATGCAGGGCAGTGGTATCGAGTTCATATTAATAGAACCAGGACCAATTCAAACAGACTTCCGCAAAAATGCCAGAGAAGCATTTTTTAAATTTATAAAAATAGATAAAAGTGCCTACCAAGAAAAATATCAAGGCTGGATAAAACAGGCCACAAAAGAAGAAGCCAAAAAAATGCCCTTCAGCCTCCCCCCTGAGGCAGTATTAGAAAAAGTAATAAAAGCCCTAGAAAGCAAAAAACCCAAAACCCGCTACGGAGTAACCACCCCAACCCACATATTTTGGGTACTACGCTGCATAATGCCCCGTCGTTGGCTGGATAAAATATTGTTAAAAGCAGTTTAGTAGTAGTTTGCCTGAGTTAAAGTTAACAAAAACGCAAATTTGTTGTCGCAGAGCTACTACATTTAAATGTCAGTTTAGCTAGAAGCAGTTATTTCTTGAATAGGTTGAACTGCAAATTTTAGTCTAATAACTTTAAGATATTACGAATGAACAAATCAATCATTCTATTTAGGGGATATTGTAAGATACCTAAGCATTACAGAATATGCATGTCCAAGGCTTTCTTGATTGGTATGTCTACGAGACAGGATATATAGGAACTCTCTTTTCATATCATCAGGTAAATTAGTAAGAGAGTATTTCTTAAACACAAAAAACAATGGAAAGGCAAAAGCCACAATGTTATTTATTTCTAAAACGTCTGCCTTTTCTGCATATTTCTCACCTAAATGTATTGGGTGAAACCTAGAAAGCCTAAAAGCGATGATGCCAGCCAATTTTGATTCAGAAATTCCATTTACAGGCTTTCTACGTTCTAACATAAATTCAAAATCAATTTTCACCTCTCTAAAGGCTTTTTCGAGAGCAACTCCTGATATGATAATTTGACTATCTTTCCATTTATTTCTAGATGAAAGTTTTTCAACAAGTCTAAAGTAATCATTTATCCAGAGTCTCAACAGCTTTTTATCAATTTCCATGGTTTCACCGGAACAGGGTACAGAAAACAACCGCTAAAATTAGATATAGCGGTTAGTATAAGAAGTAAAACTTTGTGCTTCTATATAGAATTAGTAATGAGACACATCTTCTATAAGTTGATCACAAAAGCTCAAAGCGTCTTGATCGTCATTTAAATCACGCCCTGCTCTAGCGTGTAAGTCTTTCAATGTTACATTGCTGTGGTTTAAACTTGTTGATGTTTGTTTGTCAAAAACGTTACGGATTATATCGTCTGTGAATTCTTTTAAAAAGTCGGCATCTTTAAGTTTGTCGAGCCTAGGCATTTTGTTCTCCAGAAAATTAATTATGCAACTTTTTCAAAATTAAGATCAATACCACCACTACGCAAAAAAATACAAAGAAGTACTAAGTATGCTTCATGCATAGTTTTATTCCTATTGGCATTTCTATAATCATTAATTGCTTTATGTTGTTTAGTATCAATTTTAACAAAGTAATTACCTGTAGACTTTCTAAATGTAGCTTTCAAGCAGGTATATCAAAGTTGATCACTAATACTTATGCCACAGTTTAGCAACTGTTTCAAAGTATTTGTCATGTGCTTATATTCATCATCCCTAATAACGTTTTTGACAGTATTTCCCAACACCTTAGGCCATTTAATTTTGATTTATATCTTTTGGGTTTCATGATTAGGACCATCTTCAAATCTTTATTAACTATTCTATACTAACTTCAAGTTGGGTATTACTAAAGGACAACAATCATACCGAGCATACAAAATATTGTCAACTAAATGATTTAAAAGAAAGATAAGCACACGACTTGCCAAGTTATCAGAAATTGATTAAATAGGTATTTAATCAAGACAAAATTTACATTGATGATGTAGGATGTGTATGAAAATACACATTAAAATAAAAAATCAGTATAACATAAAATGAATAAAACTTCTTAACTAGAACAAGAAAAAAGAACTGTTTAACAATAATTACAACAATAATTTGACTAATAAGAATATAATGTTCAAATGTCCGGTTTTAATGAAATAGACATTGATAAGAAACTGTAAGTAATCAGAAGTAACCTGCTCTTCTTACCCTTCAATGATTCTCAAAATTCCTAATATG
>JADGBW010000053.1 GCA_015231305.1 Magnetococcales bacterium
GGAAAACTGGTGAAACAACACTTTTAGGAGTTGAAAGGTCAATACATATCAGTGAGTGGGCTAAATTAATTTATTATAGTTGTGCTAACTATAATACTCACGAATAATAAACTAGAAGCAAAACTATAAATAAAACGGATAAATGAAGTGAAAAAATGTAACCTTAAAACCAACCCATTTTACTGCCCATCAAAAAGGGTTTCTCGATTTGGCCCTGTATCTATATCTGTTACACTGGCTGTTGCAATTAGTATTTTAGTATTAGTTTCTTGTGCAACTCTTTTTTTTACAATGTTTCGTGCTAATCAAGAAAATACATTCTCCCTTTTAAATAGGTCTATGTCACTTTTGTCTAGAACCTTAGAAACTGACCTACGCAACTATATAAACCCCTTTAAACACCACATGGAAGGGCTGGTCTGGCGTGTAAGAGATGGACAGTTAGATTTAACAAACAAAGAAAAACTAAACTCAGCTTTTGTAGGTATACTAACAACAACTCCTAATATACATGGTTTGTTTGCCTGGAGAGAGGGGTCAGACCCTTCTGGCTTGGTAAGAGATAAAAATAATAAGTTTATTAAAATTATCCTCAAAAATGAAGATAAACCACGAATTCAAGTATTAATTGATAAATATGCAAATGCTAAAGAGCCATCATGGGATGAACTGACTTTAACATCTGGTCAATCATTTATACTTTATAATTACCCTGTAATAAAAAATGGAAAATTATTAGGAATAATGGGTTTGTCTATATCAATTCCAGAGTTATCAAAGGTTGTGGCTCTAATTGGAAACTCTGTTGGCGGTAATGGTTTTTTATTAAAAGGTAAAAATTCAGTACTAGCTCATGGCTTACGTATGAATAGAGTTGAAAATGGATTAACTATCCCCCTCAATAAAATTGATGATCAAGTACTCTCAGGTGTTTGGGAAGGGGATGATCCTACGGTTAAATCCAAACATTTTAAAGCTGATATAGGTTCTATCATTAGACATGTGCAAATTAACGATAGGCACTATTTAGCGGTTATGAGGGAGATAACCGATTATAGTAGTAAAACTTGGTATGCAGGTGCATGGTTTCCGGCAGATGAAATTGGTGGGGCTTCTCTTCACAGGTTGATTGTTTCAGCTTTTATAGGTCTATCTATTATAATTGTTGGGGTATTGTGTGCAATTTTTCTCGGTCGTTTAATTTCTCGGCCTATTTCACGCTCTGCGAATGCTCAAGCACAAATTGGACAACTAGATCTACAACATATAGAACCTCTACCTGACTCGTTTTTTAAGGAGTTAAACGAACAAGCAATTGCTTTTAATACCATGTTAGAAGCACTGAGGGCTTTTGAGCGTTACGTGCCTCGTAAGCTGGTGACAGCTCTTATGCAAAAAAATTTAGTGGTAGATACTCTATCTCAAGAGCGTGAACTAACCGTGATGTTTACAGACATTGCAGGTTTTACAACTTTTTCAGAGAGCTTGACAGCTCAAGAGGTGGCAGATTTTCTAAATGAACATTTCACAATTTTAGGTGAATGTGTTGAGCAACAAGGTGCAACCATAGATAAATATATTGGTGATGCTCTAATGGCCTTTTGGGGGGCTCCAGAAGAGCAAAAAGACTCATCAGCCCGTGCTTGTTTTGCAGCTTTAGCTATTGCTAAAAACTGGCAAATTTATAACCAAAAAAGAGTAGATGAAGGATTACCTGTAATTCAAATTAGAATTGGTCTGCACACTGGGCCAGCAGTTGTTGGTAATATTGGTTTTCCTGGGCGAATAAATTATACAATTGTTGGTGATACTGTTAATACTTGCCAACGTTTAGAGTCTCTGGGTAGAGAAGTGGATGATAGCTCTGCTACTATAATTCTTATAAGCCAAGCTGTACGTGATAATCTTAGCGAATCCTTTGAATGTAAAAAGGTTGGTTCTTATCAGGTAAAAGGAAGAATAGAGCAAGTGGTCGCATACCAATTAATTGGCGTAAATTAATTAGCGTAAATTAATTGGCATTATATTAAAAAATGCAGTATAACCTTTTTTTAAATTATATTTTCAAAAATAATTTATACGTAAATATTAATTAACATTTATTATATAACCTGGAAGTAAGTAACTATGGCCGGTAACAAAACACCCCCTGTAAACCAGAAACAACAGCCAAACAAAAAAACGTGGATTATACCATCAATAGCTGGTTTAGCTGTTGGTGTAATAGGGTTTGCACTTTTTCATTTTCTGATTATGACTGGACCAACTAACACAGTAGAGTTTTGTGTTTCGTGCCATGAAATGGACGGGGTTTATAAAGAGTATAAAGAGAGCACACATTTTAAAAATCCATCGGGTGTGAGGGTTGTTTGTGCTGATTGTCATGTACCTCATGGTAAGGGACTTTTTAATTATCTGGAAAAATTAGAAGACAAAGTTATAGTTGGTGGTCGCCATCTGTATCATCACCTAATTGGAACCTACCCAGATAATGAGAGTTTTGAGAAATCTCGCTATAGGTTGGCCCAAGATGTTCTGGCAAACATGCGCAAACGAGATTCTAAAGAGTGTCGTCAATGTCATACATATGAGGCCATGCAGTTTGTAGATCAGGGTAAATCTGCTGCTAATAAACATAAACGAGAGCAAAAATCTGGAGGTAAAACTTGTATAGATTGCCACTCTGGTATAGCCCATGAAGAACCAGACGAGCCAGATGAAGAATAAATTAAGATATGTAGCTAAAGTTAGCTGCCAAATTTAAGTATAACCATTGTCTAAAAATATTGAGGTCTCCATGAAGAAAACAACCTGTTATTCTCTAATACTGTTGCTGGTCATGTCATTTATCGCTCTACCAGTTCAAGCTAGAGAAACCAATAAGGAACGTTATGTTGCAGGTGTTGTAGAAATTATTCGTCATCACGCTGCATCAATAAGGTTGCTTGCTAAAACTAGTATAAGATATAGCGGTAATATACCTCGCCATGCCCTAGAGCTTAAACATAGCTTTGGTCTTCTTGGGCCTATGGATTGGCACGCAGCAAAAGCTGCTTCTTTGCAAAAAGATGGGCCAAATACTCTTCAGCTAAAACAAGAAGATTTTGAAAACCTGGCAAATAAATGTATGAAAAAAATAAAAAAGCTACATAAGGTTGCTGTAGCCCATGTGAAGTCAGGAGATCAGCAGGCTGTTTTAAATGCGTTAGATGTTGTTCAAACAAGTTGTGATGGCTGTCACAGTTTATTAGATGATGTATCCCCTAATGTTTGGGGTGATGATAAATAGCTAAACCATAGATTTAGTAGTTGGTGGTGAGTTAATACAACTACTAAATCTAGGTTTTTTATAGCTCAGCAAAGTCGTTGTTTTTCAACTGTTTAACATTTAGTTGGTTTTTGCAAGTTCTTCGTTTACTAAGTCATTTAACTGTTGATAACCAAAACTTGGCATAGGTCTGCCATTAACAAAAAACTCTGGTGTTTTGGTTACGTTTAAGGTTTGAGCATCTCTTAAGTCTCGTCTTATTATTTCGTTTATTTTAGTTGCGTTTAAATCTCGCCCTAGTTTATTTGTGTCGAGTTTAAGTTTTCCTAGGTGGTTCCAAATTTTATTGGGTTGTGGGTCGCTGTGTGATGCCCATTGCGATTGTGTCGCAAACATGACCTCTAAAACATCCCAAAACTTCTTTTGTACCCGCGCTGCTTCAAGAATTTTAACCATATAGTCCGAGCCTTGATGGAAAGGAGCATAACGTACTATAACTCTTATTTTTCCAGGGTTTTCGGCCATTAAGTTTGCTACAAACGGGTGAAATTTGGCGCAAGTTCCACAAGCTGGGTCAAGAAATTCAACAATTGTTACCTTAGCGTTAGGGTTGCCTTTTGTTGGGGCGTCTATACGGTTTAATATAGATATATTAGCTGTAGCTAGTTCTTGCTGTTTTAATGATTCAGTAGATTTATATAACCATGTACCACTTATAAATAGTACAATAACTATAGATAAAGCTGAGATAAAAATAATTTTTTTGTTCATGGAGAGCCTTTTTTAATTACCAAGAGAAGTAGCCCAATAATTACAGAGAATGATAATAGAGACATTACAGGAATGCTGAGAAAGCCAAGCCATTCAATAGATATCTGCGAGCATGGAACCCCTTTAGCACATGGTTGTATGTTTTTAGGGATATAGCCTTTTGTTAAAGCTACATGGAAGAGTGCTAAAAACCAACCAATAACCGGAAGGGGTAGTACATATTTTGCAATTTTTGTATCAAGAGGAAAAAGTGCCATTGGTAGTATGAATACAAGAGGGTATATGGCTATTCTTTGATACCAGCATAAAACACAAGGTGTGACATTCATCACTTCACTAAAAAAGAGACTACCCAACATAGATATTACAGCTATAAGCCAGCATAAAAATATGTAGGTCCAGTTCATGTTTTAATAACTCTTTTTTATCTCAACGGCATAAATGTAGTTTACATTATATGCTTTTCTTAAAATTTACTCAGTTAGCGGTACGTGGTGATTACAGCTGGTAGTAAGTTTATTCTCTTTTATAAAAGCACTCTACTGTATTTGTTATTTTTAATCTAGTTTGAGTAATCAACAAGAAAATCCCTACATAAAAAACATATAAATAATGTAAAAAATTAATAAAAAAAGTCATGCATTTAACATATGAAATAATATGTTAAATTATCAGGATAAATTGTAATTAAAATATTATAAATACACATAAAATATTTTTTAAGTAATGTAAAAAATACTATTAACACTATTATGTATAAAAATTTATTAAAAATATTTGGCTCACAGCTTTACAATTTGCTACTCTAGTTGTTAATTATTAATTAAAAAATGTGAAAAATTAATTTTTGTGTCTTGCAAAGCTGTTATTGATAGCTTTTAACTTATTGATATTTTTATTTTAAGGACTATCTATAAGGTTTTTTAAATTGCCAAAAAAAGAAAATGTCATAAAAAATAATTTAGAAGACACAGAGTACCTTATTACTGATCCTGTGATTCTGGATAATATGCTGTTTGCTACGGATGTTAAGGCTCCGGACACTGGGGCAACTTTAGTAACAAAAAATACAAAAATTACCAAAAAACTTTTAAAGCAACTAAAAAAATACAAAATTACATCTCTATTTGCTAAATATGCGGTAGATACCTCTGTATCTGCTACCATTGAACATATGGAGGACACCTTCAAAATTATTGAAGGGGTGCTTGATGGTGCAAATAAGGATATTGGCAACGTAATAAAAACGTTTCAAAATAAAAAGCGGATGAAGCAACTTGAGCATTTAATCCGTGATAATCTTGATGACATTGGTGATCTATTTAGTTCCAACTCTACTGAAAAAATGATCGCTTTAACCAAACATCATAATGGTACTGCTAGGCATAGCTTAATAGCATCATTTATAATGATGGCAATTAGTCGTGAATTAGGTTGGAGTGATAAAAAGATAGTAAGAGGAGCCTTGGCAGTTATGAACCATGACATTGGCAAGGCAAAAGTTAACCAGCAGACTCTTAACTGGCCTGGTCGTCTCAATAATTCACAGTGGAAAGAGATACAGTTTCACACTCTGTTTGGCTGCCGACTTCTTTATATGGAGGGCAAAAAACCAGATCTCATGATGTTATCTGCTCTTTTGCATCATGAGTGGTATAGCTCATTAGAAGGTAAAGGCTATGGGGGGCTGACGTTATACCATGGTTTTGTGCAGCGGGCCATGAAGTTTGATGTGATAAAGAAAGTGGCATCGTTAAGTAAGGACGAAAGAGATATTATTCAGATAATTGGTCTAGCTGATATGATCTCTGCTCTTGAGGAGAGCCGATCTTATAAGCGAGAGTTGGACTCTTTTAAAGTTCTTATTATTATGAACACCGATGCTAAAATGGGACATTTTAACCCAAAAATGTACTCTGCTTGGCACAGAATATACATGCGAGAGCACACAAATTTACTTCCACGTGGCCGACGCATAGCCTTGCCTCGTGAAAAAGAGAATAGACTATTCACCCCTTTAGCTAAAAAAGAAATTACTCCTACAAAACATCTAACCTATTACGAACTAGACAAGCTGGGATATCTGAAACTTTTACGCAATGTAGGAATGGATGTCGAGCGTATAAGACGACGAGGAGGGTTGTCTTTAAAGGTTCTTACTCAATTAAGTAAAGAGAAAAACTTGGGCCTTGATTTTTCTTCAGCTGTTTTAAAAAAACACAATATTAATTTGCTTAAGAATTATCTTATAAGAGAAAAACAGGTAATTGAGTTAGACGCATGGCGAGAGTGGTTAACAGTGGGTGAGTTGGAAAAATCTGGCCTTTTGGGATGGGCTAAAAGATTTCAATTTGATATTGATATTATCCGTAGAAATGGTGGTATTTCTCCTGATAGGTTGAAAAAACGCGGTGTAAAAATATCGCAAAAAAAGTTAGACCGCCTTGGCATAAATACTCTTAAACATCTTCCTTTTCAGCTGCCTGGTAGTGAAAATCGCCTAACAATACAAGATCTCCGTAAACTAGGTATTATGGATAACACCTTAGAAAAAGCAGGGTGTTTAGATCGAGTATATAAAGTAAAAAGTGGTGTACCACTTGAGTGGCTTGTTAAACAAGGTATTAATATAACTACTTCTATGCTTGCAAAAAACGGTATTGACCCTGTAAGAAAAGTATTTTACGACATTCAAGTCGTAGAGGAGATTAATACCACCAAAGCTAAATTCCGCATAATACGTGAGGGTGACGACCTTAATGAGTTAGACTTATTAAATTCTAAAGATGGGTTGGAATCAATTCAGGACTTGCTGATTAATAAAATAGGCTTGGTTGAAATGGACTTTACCGACCTTATTGCACTGCCAGATATGAGCCATATAACCATGGGTGATCATTGGCGTGGTATCGTGTAAAGCATGCATTTACCTATAGTTTAATTTTCTCCACTTTTAGCCTGATTAATTGCCGATAGAACGTTGTCATAGTTAGATGTTCCTGGTTGCAACTGATCCAAGAGTTTCTGCCACATAGTTAAAGCTTGTTGGGTTTTTCCTTCTTGCATAGAGAGTGCCCCCAAAAACCAAAGAGCTTCAGGTCTATTGGGGTGTTTTTCTAAAATATCATAAAAACGTACCATGCCTTTTTCTAGTAGGTTTATATCTCCACTGCGAACTTGCATTTCAGCAAGTGATACCGAAAAATCAATATTATCAGGTTCTAAGGTTAATAGGTGGGTATAAGCTTCTACAGCTCTAGTAAACTGTCCCATAACTCCAAACGAACGGGCCAGGCGTATCCAACCTTCACGGTTTTGTGGCTCATTTTCTAACCGTTGAGCCAAACCTTCAACCATGGCATTTATATCAACATTGTTAGTAGAGGCGGGTGGTTTAGTTGGAGGTACTGCTTTAGGAGTACCCATAACCAAATATAACCCAGCACTACTAACTAACACTATAAGCATTGTAGAGACAGCCCATGCTTTGTTTGATGAGTCTGTTTTGCTATCAGCTTTTTTTGTTTTTTTACCTTTTAGTTTTTCTTTCATCTTGTCAATACGAAGCAATATTGAAGCAAGTTCGCTCTGTAACTGCTCTTTTTGCTCGGCAATATCTCTATCTAAACTGCCCTCTATGTTTACCTCTTTGAGATGTCGCAACATAACATCTCGTTCAAATAGTAGAGATGCCATAGGGTCTCCTTCTAACCCCTCTGGCAGAGGACGGCCACCATTTTTATTGAAAAGGGGGTAAAAAACACCTGCAAAACTAAAAAGTAACAGGGCAAAAAAACTTAAAATCCAGGTCATTGGGGACACCGTCGAAAAGATATTTATTTTAAAAGAGCTTGCTTGCTAATTTATTTAGCCATCAAGCTATAAAAGGATTCTGCCTTGAACACTTTTGAAAGTCAATTACCTCTAGAGTGTATCATCCAAGTTGAGCTTAAGTTCATGTTGTTAATCCTTGAAACAGCAGTTATAGCAGGTCCATTATTAAACGTCACATAATGCTCAGTTCTCGTCATTACCGCGTAGGCTGTAATCTATGGTAACAACGTTGGATTCTCTGGATTCCCGCCTACGTGGGAATAACGGTGATGCATATCATATGTGCCAATTTCAATTGGAAACGTTATAATACTTATGCCCAAACCCTTAATATTAGATATTAAATGAGTGACATTAAAAACGTAGTAATGAATCTAGATGCTCATTTGATTTATGAAGTTAACTTTAGGCGGAAGATAAGCGAGAGAGAACACGATTAACCTCCTGGATATCTATAGGCTTTGCTATTACATCTTCCATTCCTACTTCACGGCATAGCTTAACAGTGGCCTTCATGACATCACCAGTGAAAGCAACTATCTTTGTTGAGGCTATTCTTGGGTCAGTTGAAGAGCAGATACGTCGAGTCGTCTCTAGTCCATCCATATCTGGCATACGCAGGTCCATGAGAATGACATCAAAGGGTTGCTCTACAATTTTCATCATAGCTTCCTTACCACTTGATACCGCTGTAACCTGATACCCCTCGTCAATCAGGAGTGCTTCAACAATTGCCTGACTGACCAACTCATCTTCCACAAGTAGAATAGAATAGTTAGGCAATGCATGAACTATAGCGTCTTCTTGTTTAGACGTTGGTTCTTTAGCTTCAATCATTGTTAATTCTACTCGAAAGGTGCTTCCTTTTGCCTTTTCGCTTTCAACAGAAATATTGCCGTTCATCAAATTGACAAGCTTTTTACAGATTGATAGGCCAAGGCCTGTTCCTTGATATTTGCGGGTCATGGAAGAGTCCGATTGGACGAAAGGATCAAAGATTGCCTCAAGTCTATTTTGTGGAATTCCTACACCACTATCATTTACCAAAAAAGCGAGCCTGATACCTGCGGAAGTGACTCCAATACGACGGACTTGCACCGCTACAAATCCTTTCTCAGAAAATTTTATAGCATTACTTATCAAGTTCCATAGTACTTGTCTTAGTCGTAACTCATCACCTTTTACGAAATGCGGTATTTCGTCATCCATCTCAAGTTTTAGCGTAAGTCCGTTATCTGATGCCTTAGCACTATTTAGTTCTATCAAACGCTTTAAGAAGTTATGAAGGTTAAAGGTGTCTGTCTTTAGCTCAAGTTTTCCATCTTCAATTTTGGAAAGGTCTAGAATGTCATCCAAAATACCTAGCAGGCTCTGATTGGATGAAGATATGGAGTCGACCATCTTTAACTGCTGTACAGGTAGTTTGGAACGACGCAACAGCTCAATTGTACCCTGAATTGCATTCATAGGTGTTCGTATTTCATGACTCATCGTTGCGAGAAAACTGCTTTTTGCCAGGTTAGCTCCTTCAGCAGCTCTCAAAGCTTGGGTTAACTCTTCTGTACGTTCCTTAACAAGTAGTTCTAAAATGTTCTGGTGTTTCTCTAATTCAGTTTGTGTTTTTATTAATGAACTGTTTCTGTCTTGAATTTCTTTATAAGAAGCTTTTAGGTTAAGTCTTGTACTGTTAAATATAAAACCCAAAATAACGATGATAAACACCAGCTGAAGTATAAACTGGTTGAACATGGCTTTGATATCTTCTTCTAGTTCAGTAGTTAGATAAACAGTTTTAACGATTAGTTTTGTCTCAACCGATTTATTTAAAAGACCATTTGTGATCGAATAAATTGAGAGATGATTTTTTGATAAATCGAGATTATAAAGCAGTTTACCATGGTCAAATATATGATCGATCTCCTTATTTATTCTGATACTTTTATTTTTAATATTTGAGTTTAACAAAGTGGTTAAATGATCGTTTTTTATCCGTAGATCATTGACCAATTGTGACAAAAATATTTTTGTTTTTTCCCAGCCATGTTGAAGAGATTGTTTAGTAAAGACCGATTTCTCGAACTCCATTTTTTGGATAGAATTTTCATTGGCAAGATAGAGCTCTAAGTCGTTAGTACCTTTTATTGAGAGGTATTTCTTTTCCAACTCTTCGTATCTGTCTAAGACAAAACCGATCTGTAAAATGTATTTACCATCATTGGAGCGTTTATGTATATACCTCTTAAACTGCATTGATGATGAATCTATTTTGATTGGTGAAATATCTATAGAAACCTCTTTATTAAAGATTGACTCAAGAAGATCTCTCACCACCTTAATTTGGCCTAAATTAAATCCCAAATCATTAATATAGTTAGTATTTTCAATAATATACTCTCTGTTTATTAAAAAGATCTGATATTTTCCGAACGATACGTTTTTGTTTAGTTCTACGGCAGCAGCATGGATATCAAAGTTGTCCTGATTTTTTTTGTATATTTCATACAATTGATGGATCTTTAGAAGATTTTCCGGTTCGATGAGATTAAAATCATATTGAAGTTTGTCAAATATTAGACGATAACTTTCTCTTATTTGTTGAGTTTTATTAATACTCTTTCTTAAAAAATTCTGTTCTAGTGTTTCTTTATAGTTAAGATATTTTATGGTATCTCCAAAAATCATCACCAGTATTACTACTAGAAAAAAAGACAAAACATAGTGATTGAGTTTAATTCTTGATTTCAAATCTATATTCCTCATCTCTAAACACTTAAAATAAACTCTTCACCATTATTAAAATGTCTCTAAAAGATAGTTAAACATACTGAATAATATCATGTTTATTATATATAATCCCGAAAAATTGGGATTCTTAATAGGATATCCAGGCTGATATACTGTAATATAATGTAAAATAGTTAAAGAACCTAGCGGTTTGCAGATGTAGAATCTATAATAATATTTAGGTAAACAATGTACTGTTTTTATATATGGATGCGACTATAAAATGAAACTCTTTAGTAAAGCAACAAAGACGCTGATGCAACATCGTAAGCTGATAAATGCCGCAGGGGGAGATAAAAAGACTGAAGCACGTAATAAAAAAGGTATTTTAACTGCTAGGCAAAGGTTGCTTGAGCTGTTTCAACCAGGAACATTCCAAGAATACGGCGCGCATATGAGACACAGTTGTACTAATTTTGGTATGGAAGGCAAAGTAGTACCTGCTGATGGTGTAGTGGTGGGGTCTGGTTTTATTGATGGCCGCCAAGTAGCTGCAATAAGTCAAGATTTTACTACTATGGCTGGTACTGTAGGAAAAGTTCATGCTCAAAAAATAGTTACAGTAATGGAATATGCGCAAAAAATGGGTATTCCTATTATAGCTTTCAAAGATTCTGGTGGAGCACGTATACAAGAAGGGGTAGACGCATTATCAGGATATGGTTCTATTTTTTACCAAAACGTTAATATATCAGGGGTTGTTCCCCAAATAGCAATTATTTCTGGTCCTTGTGCTGGTGGTGCTGCGTATTCTCCTGCATTAATGGATTTTGTCATCATGACCCAGAAAAATGCCCATATGTTCATAACTGGACCTCAGGTTATTAAGTCAGTAAGTGGGGTAGAGTGCTCAATGGATGATGTTGGTAGCCCAGAGATGCACGCAAGCATTAGCGGTAATGTGCATTTTTTAGCAGAAGACGATGAACATGCCATACAAATTGCTAAACATCTGTTAGAATTTTTGCCCTGTAACAACTCTCAAGACCCTCCACACCGTCCATTTACAGAGACTCACATGGAGGGTGATCCTGGTATGGACCGTCTGGTTCCTGATAATCCTAAAGCCCCCATTGATATATTAAGGCTTATAGAGCGCATAGTTGATAAAGGTGATTTTTTAGAAATTCACGCTGCTTTTGCTCGTAATATAGTTGTTGGGTTTGGACGAATTCATGGAATTGTATCTGGGATAATTGCCAATCAATCTTCAGAAAAAGCTGGTTGTTTAGATATTGATGCCTCCGACAAAGCTGCGCGCTTTATACGTTTTTGTAACGCCTTTAATATCCCCTTGGTTACCCTTGTTGATGTTCCCGGTTTTCTGCCAGGTATAGAGCAAGAGCGGGGAGGTATTATCCGTCATGGTGCTAAGCTGCTTTTTGCTTATGCTGCTTCAACAGTGCCAAAAATTACTGTTATTCTGCGTAAAGCATATGGAGGAGCTTACATTGCTATGAACTCACCTGAGTTAGGTGCGGATGCGGTTTATGCATGGCCAATTGCTGAGATTGCAGTAATGGGAGCAGAAGGAGCTGTAAATATTCTACACAGAAAAGAGCTAAAGGATGTGGAAAATGAAAAAGAGAGGGCTGAAGAGCTGGCTCAGGAATATAGAGATAATTTTTCCAACCCATATTTGGCAGCTTCAAGGGGTTATCTTACTGATATTATCGAACCTAGTCAGACCCGTTCGATTATTGCAGCTTCACTACAGAGAATGTTACAAAAACGAGAGCTTAGGCCCCATAAAAAACACGGAAACATTCCTCTGTAATGAGCATTTTAATGGTGGTAAAAATATAGGTGTGGTCAATGGATAAACAAATAAACAACAAAACATCTTTACAAGGGGAAGGGCTAGAGCACGAGTTACCACCTAACCATCTTGTGTTAATTTCTGCTGCGGTATATACAATTATGGGCAGTGATTCCAACATTAAGTCTGTTAAACGTATTACTCAGGCAGGTTCTTCATGGGCAAAAGCTGGTAGAAGTATACTACACCGTAACTCGCCTAACAGGTAACAGACAAAAGAAAACTGGTAACCATATGAAGGATTTTATCATGGCAAGAAAGTTAAAAATTACCATTGAAGATACAGTGTACGAAGTTCTGGTTGAAGACATAACTGCAAAGGGTGAAGAAAAAGGTAGAACCTCTGTTCGTAAAGTGACTTTACCAGATGCAAACCTTCAAAATGAAAACGAAGAGGTGCGTATTTCAACTCACAATGGAGTAATAGTAGATATAATGGTAAGTGAAGGGCAGATGGTGGAGAAGGGTGACGAATTAATGACCATTGAAGCTATGAAGATTGTTAACACCATAACATCTCACCGTAAAGGTAAAGTTACCAACATTGAGGTTTTAGTTAATCAAACTGTATACGAGGGGCAAAAGCTTCTTACTATTCAGTAATAAAAATTGGTTTTGCTTTACACTTAAGACGGGTGTTTGCAATTGCAGCTATATAGGTTAAGCAATAATAATATGTTGCTTAACCTAATAGAACAGTTAGTTTACCTGTTTCTTTATCTTTTATTAACATTCTAAAGGCAAAGTTCTCTCTCTGTTTTAATGTTAAAGCCTGCTTTTTGGTGACATCGCCTACGTTACAACAGTTTAAGACATTCCACCAAGACTCAAGGTCTCCATATTTTTCAGACTGACTCGCCCTAAACTCTCCGTAATATATCATAAAATCAACCAAGGATAAGTTGGTTAGATAATGCCAAACAAATTGTTTGAGTTTATTATCTTTGGAATCTTTTGGAATCCAATGATTTTCTAGAGTGACTAGCAGCATATCGATCCTCAAAAAGTTGTCTTTTTTTATATACACATCTCTATCGACAGATTATGCTGTTTCCTTGATATATAAATATTATTGTGGCTCTTTTTTACTAATTTTGTACGAGTAAAACTTTGAAACTATGCAAATAGATTATCAAACCATTATGATATTAGCTTGGGGCAGCGCTCTAACTATTATTCCTTTAAAAATATATTTTCTTGTTAAATATATACGAAAAAAAATGGCAATTGATGAGAAAAATGCAGAAAAGAAGCTTGCTGAATAACTTTTTTGAAAGAAGCTATGAAAGATACTGTATTATTATTAATATAACATACCCTATGTTCGGCTTATAGAGGTGGGTGAGGTGTTCAGCATAGCTGACGAGAGTAGGGCTTATAAATTGAATTTTATCTGTAGATATATGTAGTTTTGTAGATAGTTTTTAGACACATCTTAAACAATTTTATTATCATTTCTTGCTGTATTTTTAATCTTGATAAACCAATTAGTGATTGCATACATGCTCATATAGCTATATCCTGCTTAAGATAAAAATTTTATATTTTATACACTAAAATAACTATTGATAATCTATGGTCTTTAATGAAATCGGTTAGCCATAGCTGAGATTTTTTATATGACAAGTAATGTATGGATAAACCACCCAATATTTCATGATAAGAGATATCTTATTTTAGGGCTGATTATTAGCCAGCTTTTGCTTTGTATTTTGGCTTGGAATGTACACCAAATTCAGGTTATCAACGATGCTACCACTAGATACATTCATCGTCTTGAAAAGTTACAAGGTACAATTATACACCTAGACGAAGTTTTAAGTATGTCAGCTCATATGGCAGCAACCACAGGGGGGGGAGCTTGGGAAGCGCGCTATGTTAAACATGAACCAGAACTTAACCAGGCTATAGAAGAAGCCATTAAGTTGCTATCTAAAGTTGATATTATTGAAGTAGCTTCACAAATAAATGAGGTCAACAGTAAGCTTGTAAAAATTGAAAAACAAGCTTTTGCTTTGGTTAATAAAGGAGAGCTAACAAAAGCCCAAGATCTGCTGTTTTCCCCACAATACAAAATGTTAAAAAAGTTGTATGCATATGATATGGTAAAGTTAACTAACCATATAAATAACACTACACTTAACCAGTTATTATCTAGAGATGATATGGTGAGGGTAATTTATATAATAATTACCTCTCTTTTTCTTCTCTTATTATTTTATTGGTTTGGTGTTTTTCGCGCTCTACAACAGATTAAATCTAAGCTTGAGACTTCCAAAAGTGCCCAGAGTACTGAACTAAAACTTTTAAACCAAAACTTGCAAGCAAACCAAAGATTGCTTGAGTCTATTAGATCAGCACAATCTAATTTTATACATAATATTGATGCCAAAATAGTATTTAATAAGCTGCTAGATGATGTCTTGTTAATTACATCAAGTGAATATGGCTTTATTGGTGAGGCCCATGTTGACAAAAGTGGTAACCCATATTTAAAAACTCACGCTATAACAGATATTTCATGGAACGATGAGTCAAGGAAGTTCTATGAGGAAAATGCACCAACTGGGCTTGAATTTGTTAATTTAAAATCACTATTTGGGGTTGTTTTAACAAGTAAAAAATTAGTCATAAGTAATGATCCTGCAAATGACCCAAGACGTTGTGGTATCCCCAAAGGTCACCCTGCGCTTAACTCTTTTGTTGGTATTCCATTACAGTTTGGCGGACAGATGGTTGGTATGTTGGGAATTGCAAACCGCCCTGGAGGCTATGACGAAGATCTTGTGCAATATCTTCAACCCTTAATATCGACACTTGCTAATTTAATAGATGCTTGGCGAACATCAGTTGATCGCACAAAATTAATCACTGATCTTAAAGTTGCAAAAATAGAAGCTGAAGATTCTAACAAGGCAAAGAGCGAGTTTTTAGCTGTTATGAGTCATGAAATTAGGACTCCTCTTAATGCTATCCTTGGTATGACGGAGGTAGTCAAAGAGCTTAATTCAGACACGAATCAAGAACGTTACCTTCAGGTTATTGAAAAGTCTGGTCACAACCTTCTATCCCTTATTGAAGATATTTTAGACCTTTCTCACATTGAAGCAGGGCAAATAACGTTAGAGAATAAACTTATAGACCTTAACGATATAGCAAAAGATGCAATAGATATCCATTCTCAGGTTGCTGAGAATAAAGGCTTGTATCTGTATTTTGATATTTCTTCAGAAGTGCCAAAAAAAATTCAAGGGGACCAAAAACGTCTGCGGCAGGTTCTGTTAAATATTTTAGGGAATGCTGTAAAATTTACAGATAAAGGAACAGTAGAGCTTAGAGTTTCTTGTCCTTCTCAAAATACAGTTCAATTTTCTGTAAAAGATTCAGGTCCTGGGATTCCTGAAGATAAGCATGTTCTTATATTTGAACCATTTTCACAAGTAGACTCTTCTAACACTCGCCGACATGGAGGAGTTGGTCTAGGTTTAGCAATTTGCAAACGTCTTGTGGATGTTATGAAAGGTAAAATATGGGTGGAGAGTGGGTATAATAAAGGAAGTGTTTTTCATGTTTCTATTCCAATAATTGATGAAAATGTACAAAATGAATTAGAGCTTCATAAAGAGAGTAGTAAAGAAGAAAATATTAAACAAAAAGACCGCCCAACGACTATTCTACTAGCCGAGGATGTAATAGAAAATGCAATAGTAATTGAGGCTTTTCTTTTTCAAACACTTAACCATCTAGAAATTGTAGAAGACGGCTTGCAAGCAGTACAAAAAATACAGTCTGGTAATAGATATGATCTAATATTAATGGATATACAGATGCCTGTTATGGATGGTCTTGAGGCAACAAGACAAATTCGCGCATGGGAGAAGGAGGAGGGGTACGCTAGAACGCCTATACTTGCCCTAACAGCACACGCTATGGAAGGTGACACCGAATTATCATTAGCAGCTGGCTGTGACATTCACATAACAAAACCCATAAGTAAACATATGCTGCTTGATTATATCGAGGAGTACAAAAAATAGATGGATTATAGTTTATACTAGGAGGTTTAGAAGATAATATATGGAAAAACTAAATAATTTGGAGGTATCTGCACTTAAACAGGCACAAAGTAAAAATGGTATTGACCCGGTAAGTATGGATGATTTTTATGTTACTATAGTTTTTCCACTAATTGAATCCGGTCTTCTAGATTCTGGCTTTCCAATACGTATAACCCCTAAGGGTAGCGCTCTGCTTGAAAAATATAACCAAGTTAAAAAATAATTAAGTTTCTTGATAGTTATTTGTGTGTAAAAACTAGCTTATATTTATAAAAGTATGTTACTAGACATGTGGAAAATACTAGGTATTATCGTCTGGTAAATTAATTTTATTAAATATTTGGAGAAGAGATGATGGCAAGTAAATTTCCTGACATAAATGTTTCCTTCCCCGGTGGTAAAAAAGTTGATGCCCAGTTTAATGATTTTACCATTCAAACTGATCAACCAGTTAAGGATGGCGGGGACGGCAGTGCACCTGCGCCCTATATATTATTTCTATCATCTTTGGCAACCTGTGCGGGTATTTATGTGTTGGGGTTTTGTCAATCTCGTGGAATTGATACAGATGGGATATCTATTACTCAGTCCCATGAATTTATTGCCGATGGGCCCAAGGCTAAACGCTTAGGAAAAGTAGGAATTAAAATAAATGTTCCACCTTCATTTCCCCAAAAGCATTATGCAACTTTGGTGAGAGTTGCCCAACAGTGTGCAGTTAAAAAAGTTATTGAAAACCCGCCTGAGTTTATTGTGGAAACTGTTGTTACTTAGATAAAGTTTTACCAACAAACAGCACCATTGAAACAGTCAGGCAAAAAATTAGAATATCTGTTTGAAAAATCTAAACTGGAACTAATTGCCTTTTTGAGTGTGCAATATTTGGCGGTTTTTTTCTGCCAAGTATCTAAACAAACCCAGTTTAGATTCTTCCAAACATGGTTTTAGCTATATATACTAATTCAATCTCAAAACGTTTAAATGCTTGGCTTTGCTCGATATAACTATCATATACTGATGAGGTAAAATCTTCATAAATACTTGCCATGATAATCTCCATTAGTAAAGTTTACGTTGCGCTTATGTAGATTAATGCAATTTACAAGCCATAATTTATTTTATTTTATAGCAGGTCCATTTTTAAACGTCACATAATGCTCAGTTCTCGTCATTACCGCGTAGGCGGTAATCTGGGTAACAACGTTGGATTTTCTGGATTTCCGCCTACTCGGGAATGACGGTGATGCATATCATATGTGCTAATTTCAATTGGAAACGCTATAAAGATAGGGGCGTTTTATCGTCATGCACAAACAGGCAAGTGCATTATTTAGGTGGGAATATTTTAAATAGATTTATTAAGGAATTATTTGGTCTTGGTCAGTAGCAGATAAGATCGGAAGTGTCATCTTAAATGTAGTTCCTTTACCTGGTGAGCTTAAACACTCTATTTCTCCTTTTAATGTTTTAGTCACCAAGTTGTATACAATATGCATGCCTAGTCCAGTTCCGCCTTGTCCACGACGTGTGGTGAAAAAAGCCTCAAATAGTTTTTCTTTGGTTAGCTGGTCCATGCCCAGTCCATCATCTTTATATTGCAATAAAATGTGTTCTTTTATTTGTTCTATTTTTATGTCAATTTGTCCATAATCTCTACCATTAAAGCCATGTAGAAGTGAGTTCATAACCAAGTTAATTATAATTTGGCTCCATGCTCCAGGAAGCCCTAAAATTTTCAAATTATCTGGACAATCATAGTTTATTTTATATGGGCTGTTTTTAATTACCGGGCGTATGCTCATTAAAATATTAGAGAGATGATTGTTAACATTAAAAGACAAAAAGTCATGTGTGCTTTGGTCAACAGCAACTTGTTTAAAGCTCTTAACTAGTTGGGCAGCACGTTGTAAATTATTTAAAATAAGTGAGGCAGACTCAGTAGCATCTTCCAAATAACTTTCAAGCTCAGAGCGTTTTAGTTGCCCTTTTTTAAATTTTTTCTTAAATTTTGTAGAGCTTGATTCTAAGTATGATGCTGCGGTAACACCGATACCAATTGGGGTGTTAATTTCATGAGCAACACCAGCAACCAAACCTCCTAAGGAAGCCATTTTTTCTGATTCTAATAATTGGTTCTGAATTTCTCTTATATTTTCGAGAGAGTCATTTAATGTTTTGGTTCTTTGGGCGACTCTTTTCTCTAATGTAATTGTGAGGTTCTGCAACTCTATACTTTTTTGAGAAAGGGTGCTGTTGGATATTTGCAGGTTATAAAATATCTTACTTACAAATAGTAACAGCCATATGCTTATAATGGCAGCAACAATTGCGCTTGTATACATTAGAAAAAATAGCAGACCTTTTGCCCACCTTGTGGCTTCACCTAGTGTGTAGGAAAATTCATCTTCTAATGCAGTAAGCACCTCATCAATAAAGATTATATCCTTAACTATTTGCTCAACCTCTTCATGGGTTGAACTTTGTTCTAAATAATGCTTATGCAGTTTTATGCCTAAGCTTTCTAGGGTTTGAATTTGTTGGTCGCCTCTCTCCCATATATTTATTGCTCTATCAATATGATCAAAATTTCTAAACCATTTAAAAAGAAAAGCCATGGTTTTTACATCGTCTGGGTGGCTACCTCCTTGAATTAAAGCATTTAGGGCAGTTTCAATGTCAGGGTTGTTTTTTTCTAGCTCTAAACGCGCTTTTTTATTCCATTGTGGGACCTCAAGAAAGTTTTTGAATGATTTATAATCTTGTTCGTTTTTGTTGTCTGCATATCGAAGGAGATGAACCACAGCACTTTTCTGGCTTTTGGACCATATACCCTCAGCACCAACATAGCTGCGTAATCCTGAAATAGTCTCCATTCCTGATATTCCAAGGAATACCAGCCCAAAAAGAATCACAACCATAGAAAAAATTACTACATACGGCAACATCCCCATGTTCAGCCTGTTTAAACTATCAACCTTAAGTCTCTGTATAACCCACAAATATATTAATGGTGCACTCAACACTGCCACACTTATACCATCTATAATTGATATCTGTACTGAGGTAAAATATGGTTTTATCCAAAACAGAACTGACATTATTAATATTTCATTAAAAAATATTATCACAGCCAGTTTTGATGTGATAATTTTCCAATGAACAGCGGTTTTTTCTCTGTTATGAAGCGGCGCAAGAATAAACAGGTAGATGATAGGTGTTGCAATTATTATAAGTAGTATTGAATCAAGTAAGGCTTCTAATAAAGAGTCTGAGCTAACAAATTTTAGATATGGCAAGGCAAGCATGATCAATATTTCGCAAAAAGCGAGTATGACCGCTACTTTTAGTGTTACCTTAAACCTTGCTAACATTTGCTTATTTTCCAGGTTAACATAATTAAGTGACGTTTATCATAATAGTGCTTCTTCTTCATCAAGGTTTAAAAACCATCTCTACTGAATTTATATAACAACCTATCATTTTATTAATGGTAAATCCTTTATCCTCTATTGTGCAGGTAATTTAATGAGTAGTGAGGTAGATGAAATTCCATGAACTGTATCGCCAGCCTTAATTAAAACATCTTTAATTCCCAAGGGTATAGTAACTCTTTGCAGAGACCTAGTAAAAGGTTGTTCATTAACATGAGGATGAGCTAAAACCCTGGCTCCAAGTTTTAATTTGTTATCAGGGGTCCAAATTTCCCAACGATTTGCATAGTGCTTCCAGCCTGTATCATTGTGCCTTAAGGTAACTAAAAAAGTGAATGATCTGCCCCCACCAACTAGGTTACTAGCCTCTTTTACAGCGTGGGCTTTTACAATGGTTACTTCATTTGCAAAAAGAGAGTCTGGCATGAAAAAAAGTGCCATACAGAATATTTTTAACCTGATAAATATATTAAATTTTTTCATCATCGTATACCCAAAACTACTAATTGTTTACCAAAAGCTGTCTGCTTCATGTTATCTTCACGTAAACTGCACATCATCACCATAATATTTTTATTGTGATGAAGTTATAGAAACATTTTTTACATGTTTTTCATAGCTATACTTTTTTTAATTATAAAAGAGCAGTTATTAATAGAATTAACTCTATCTCAAGTTTAAGGTCATGATGAATATTCCCAGGCAGGTTATGTTTTCAAAAGATGTATGTGCTATTGATTTTGGCAGTAAAAATTTTAAGTTTGTAATAGGTAGAAAAATTGGGGTTGATATTGAAAGTGACCTTTTGAAAAAAGAGCCAATGGGGTTAGGTCAAGAGTTGTTGGACCATAATGGAGTAATATCTAAAAAGAAAATGGAGCAAATTGATAAAGTTTTAGGGGAGTTTAAAGAACATTGTCAACAACGAGATATCACAACAATTTTAGGGGTAGGAACCAGTGCTATTCGCAGTGCTAAAAATCGTGATGAATTAGCCGAACTTATCCGTGCCAACGGTATAATTTTTGAAATAGCCCAAGGAAAGAGGGAAGGAGATATTAGCTACCTCTCCGTAACAAACGGAGCTACTAACCAGTTGGTAAGTGATATGGGAAGTCGTAGTTTTCAATACTCTTATAAAATTGGTGATGGTGATATAATATCTGCATCTTTAAAGTCTGGCTATCTCATAGCTTATGAGGAATACTTTGCTAAAGCTAAAAGCTTTTCAGCTGGTAGAAGTGCCTTTCAAAAACATTTAAAAGATAATATTCATAAGTTACCAAAAAAGAGCGATATATATATTGCTCTTGCTAGCAACACCATGGCAGCCTTTGTATCTGGTGGGTCTAAGCTTGATGTAGTTAACCAGTTTTTAATGAAAAAACATTTACATAAAAAAATTGATTACCTAAATGGACTTGGGCATAAAGAGTATAAAGTTATCCAGTCTACAACCCCTAAAATAAACAAAATTTTACCAGGTTTGGTGTTTATAGAGTTTATGTTAAAACTATCTGGTCATGATAAAGTTATGATAGCCGAAGTAGAGCTTCCATCAGGTTTGATTGTGGACTATTTTGCCAATGGTGGTAGCTAAACCCTCGTTTATTTTAAGTTCCGCAGAAAGTTTGGTATTCACTTTCACCTTTTATAGGTGGGTATTGAAATGGTGAGTTTTGGGGTTTAGATTCATATGGGTTTTTTATAACTGCTAGCAGATCATTTAATGGGGTTAAATCTCCATTATCACAAGCTGCACTTAATGCCTCTTCTACTTTGTGATTTCGCGGAATAACTGCTGGGTTATTGGTTTTTAATAGTTTATCAGAGTTGTCTATTGAAGAGGTATTCTTAGTTCTGCGTTGTTGCCATTTTTGCTGCCAACTTTTAAAATTTTCATTATCAAATATATTTTCATGGGGTACTTTTTCTGCCAACAAATAGCGAAACGTATTTGTGTAGTCAGCTTGGTTTTGCTCCATCAAAGTTAGTAGTTCTGAAATTAAACTTTCGTCGTTTAACTCCTCCCCAAACAGACCAAGTTTTTTTCTCATCATACTAAGCTGTTTTGTTTTAAGCTTCTCATCATATGAATCTATAGTTTGTGTTGCTATTGCAACTGCTTGGTTTTTGTCGCTGTTTAGTATGGGTAAAAGAGTTTCAGCAAAACGTGTAAGGTTCCATTTAACAATATGGGGCTGGTTGCCAAAAGCGTAACGTCCCATATGATCTATTGAGCTAAACACTGTTTCGTTGTTGTAACTATCCATAAAAGCACAAGGGCCATAATCTATTGTTTCACCAGATATGGTCATATTATCTGTATTCATAACCCCATGGATAAAACCTACCCTTAGCCAATTTATAACCAAATCTATCTGTTTTTCCATCACTTCTGTTAGCAGTGAGAGAGCAGGGGTATCTTTATTGGTTGCATTTGGGTAGTGTCGATTTAGGGCATAATCTACTAATATTTTGGTGTTATCAAAATTACCTTTCATTGCTAAATATTCAAAGGTTCCTACTCGTATGTGGCTAGCTGCCACCCTTGTTAAAATTGCCCCGGCAAGTTGTCCTGTTTCACGGTAAACATTTTCACCAGTTGTTGTCACAGAAAGGCTTCTTGTTGTTGGTATGTTAAGGCCATGC
>JADGBW010000170.1 GCA_015231305.1 Magnetococcales bacterium
GGGCTTTTCTTATAGGCAATGTGGTCAATTTTCAATTTTCAACTGAAGACTCCATTTGGTGGGAAATCAGAATTGTACCAGTGCGCCATGATAAAGATATAATTGAAGCCATAGTTATATGTTCTGATGTCACTGAAAGACGAATAAGGCAGGCTCAAGCTATTCGACACGCCCGCTTAGCAACAATAGGGGTTCTTTCAGCCGGGGTTGCCCACGAAATAAACAATCCCAATGGGGCAAACCTTTTCAATGGCACACTTCTTAGCCGTGCCTGGGAAGATGTGGTGCCAATTCTAGAGAGCTATCATATTGAAAATGGTGACTTTTCTATGGCTGGTCTTCCCTATTCTGAGGCTAAAAATACCATACCCACCATATTAAATGAGATAACTAACAATACTGAACGAATAAGTAAAATTGTTGATAGTTTAAAACATTTAGCCGGTCAAGATGATGAAAAACTAGATGAGCATGTAAATATCAATAGTACCTTAAGGGCTGCAATGATGATTCTTAATCACAAGGTTAAGAAACATACAGATTTTTTAAAACTTTCACTTGGTAAGTCACTGCCGAAAATTGTGGGTAATTCTCGGCAGTTAGAACAGGTTTTTATCAATGTAATTTTAAACGCTATGCAGTCTCTAGCCTCTAGAGATAAGGGTGTTATGGTAACAACAACTTATAACAAACAAAATTCAGAAGTATTATTAGTGGTAGAAGATGAAGGGTGTGGAGTTGATATTGACAATATATCTCGCCTTACCGAACCATTTTTTTCCACCAAAATAAATTCTGGTGGTACAGGGTTAGGGCTTTCAATATCAAACTTGATAATACTCAAACATAGTGGGTCAATCCGTTTTGAGGCAAGGCCAAAGTGTGGAACTAAAGTCACTATTAGTTTTCCTGCAAGCAAAGCAAGGAGTGATAAATAGTGGCTGATTCTCCTTTTTCGACTCCAACAATTTTATTGGTAGACGATGATACCTCAGTAGTTTTTAGTACTTCTACTATCTTACGTGGTGCTGGTTTCACAGATGTTGACTCCTTAACTGATAGTCGTATGGTGATGGAATCTATAGCTAAAAATGAGATAGGGGTGTTGATCCTCGATCTTTTTATGCCCCATATATCTGGTGAGCAACTTATACCTAAAATTCGTATGCAATTTCCTGAGCTTCCAATTATAGTTATGACAGCATCTGATGAGGTAGAAAAAGCTGTGTATTGCATGAAACAAGGGGCTTTTGATTTTTTAGTTAAACCAGTTGATGAAAACCGTTTTTTAGCCACAGTTAACAAAGCATTGGAAGTGCGAAGTCTTAGGCGACAGGTAGATGACCTTAAACATTCATTATTAACCGGGCATCTTAAGAATGAATCTGCATTTGCTGGTATTGTAACAAAAAGCCATAAAATGTGGGCGCTGTTTCAATATATGACCTCTGTTGCATCATCATCTGAGCCAGTTATGATTACAGGTGAGACAGGAGTGGGTAAAGAGTTGATTGCTAAAGCCTTACACTTAGCAAGTGGTCGTAAGGGGGAAATGATTGCAATTAACATAGCAGGTTTGGATGATGCGCTTTTCTCAGACACCCTTTTTGGCCATAAAAAAGGTGCGTTTTCTGGAGCAAGCCAAAAACGTCAAGGCATGATCTCACGTGCTAAGGGAGGTACTCTGTTTCTTGATGAAGTTGGTGATCTAGAACCCCAATCACAGGTTAAACTTTTACGGCTTTTACAAGAGCGCATATATTACCAGCTTGGTGGGGATGTTCCCTTGCTTTCTGATGCTCATATACTGTGTGCAACCAATCAAAACTTACGTAAGCTTATGGAGGAGGGGCGTTTTAGGGCCGATCTCTATTTTCGTTTGAGTGTCCACGAGGTTGAAGTTCTGCCTTTAAGAGAACGATTAGAGGATATTCCTCTTTTAACTAATCATTTTTTAGAACTGGCAGCTAACTCTCTTGATAAACCAATACCAACTCCTCCTCCTGAACTGTATACGCTTCTAGCATCTTATCATTTTCCTGGGAATATAAGGGAGTTGCGTTCTATGATCTTTGATGCCGTGGCTAGGCATAAATCCGGTATGTTATCTATGGATCGTTTTAAAAAATTGATTCACGATAGAAGCGAAAGCGGAGCTATTGATAAAAATTTAAGAAGAGCAGATGAGTATGAGATTTTTAATGGATTCTCTGCTACTTTGCCAACATTTAAAGAGGTTGAAGAGCGTCTTATAAATGAGGCCCTATTACGAGCCAAAGGCAACCAAGGGATAGCTGCTGGTTTTTTGGGAATTTCTCGTCAAGCCTTAAATCAACGGCTAAAAAAGAAAAGGTTGGAATAACTAAAAAAAAGCCCTTATTAGCAAACTGCCAGGTTTAGATACTTCAATTCAACGAATGGGTGCAATAAAAGTTGCAGTAGTAACAATTCATTCATACTATTCATGTTATTGTATATATTGCACAATTCCTTATATTCTTATTTTCCCTGAAAATTTTTAATCACCCCTTCATAAGCTTATCTTAATATTGATTATATTGTAACAAGTTGTTAATAAACATTAATTTCTTGTTATTATGTTGTGGTCTATAAATTGCGATAATAATAGCGATATTTAATGTATATTAATGTTCATTTTATTAAACTATTCATTTAGTTAATCATAAAATGGCCTCACTCTTAACTAAGGAGGCTTTTGTGTTTATAGTTCGCCAGTTAAATAAACATGTTGCACCATTAATTCACATACACCTGCTGAATTTAGAATTAAAGGCTGAGAAATTTTAATGTATCTGCTAAATAGAAAAAATTATGCAAGATAAGTTACCTGAAATATTAATTACATCAGTGCATGACGTGTTTCTTACTTTTTTGGGAATGGAGGTGTTTCCTGGAAAAGCTCAGGAGGTCGCTTTAGTAGAATCTTGCCAAAATAATAAGACTGTGACTGTAGTAATTGATGTCTCAGGAGACTTTGAAGGTAGCCTCCATCTCTACTGTTCTGTTGTAGTTGCCTTGCGCCTATCTAGCTCTATGGCTAACAAGAGTTTTGCCAGCATGTCAGGTGAGGCTAGTGATGTGTTAGGGGAACTACTTACGCTTATTGCAAAATGGTTTCAGATAAATAGTTCACAGATCAGTAATATCAGTATCAGCCCGGCTATTGTGGTTTCAGGAAATAAAATGGAGCAATCCCAAACGAACTCTTCTTCATGTTTAAAACAATCTTTCAAGGTTAATGAAGACTCGTTTATTATTGAGTGTCTTTTGACCAATTAGTAAAAAAATTTATCTGGCTTTTGCCTCTCTTATTCTTGTAGTATCTCTAAATTGTCTGTTCTACAAATTTTTAGTATATTTATGAGTGTCCATATATAGCCATTATCTGCTGTAACCAAACAGATGTGTGAGGGGATAAGCCATTAACAACAACGAAACAGAATTAAAAGCTGGGATTGCTAAAGCAGTAGAGAGCCATGATTCCGCCTCTTTGGTTCTTGATTTTTTCTCCTTCTTAGCTCCTGCTGGTATCCCTTTATTATATATTAATTCCTATAAAAAATACTTTCCACAACCTATTGCTGCTCTTTCTTCTTCAGAGTGGCAACGTTTAATTGCGGTGCTAGATGATAACAGGCTTGTGATTTTGACCAAGTCTGAGCTCTGCCTCATGCCAGAAGTACAAGCTATTACCCGTAAAAATTTTGATGATATAACTACAAAAAAATGGATTAAAGCTGGAGTTTTATTTGTCTCATCAGTTGCTAATAGTGAAAAAGAAGAGCGTCTTGATAAGGTTAACCGTTTAGCTTGGCATATTGCAGTTTTAGCTAGATGGGCAATTAAAGCCGATTTAAGAGAGCAGATGGGCATGCTTTTAAAGCTCTTGGATAAGGCAGGAAGAAAAGCTATTAACATATGGCCTGACCGAGCAATTATAAGCCATTTGCAAGGAATTGAGATTAGTGAAATTCTCTATGGTAAAGAGCATCATGGAGTTGCAATTCGTATAAATAACCTAGGGCAAGCATGGCATAGGCTTGGGGAACTTACCCTTGCCCAAGCCCAACTTACTAAAGCTTTAACAATGTTGGAGAAACAGCCAGGTGATCAGCAGCAGTTAATAGCTAATCTTCTTGGAAATATTGCTTTATTACGTCGTGACCAAAAACAAATTGATGATGCTTCAACATATTTCCAAAAAGCATTGGCTATGGTAGAGCATAAACACGGCCTGGAACATCCACTTGTTAATATATGTGTTAATGGGCTGGGGCGAATTATAAAAGCAAATCAAGGTCCCAAGGTTGCAATCGACTTTATTGGTAATGTTTTAGCTAAGAGTGTTAGAGCTAGTGGAGTGAAAGACCACCCAAATATCGCAGCTGTTTTTTGTAATTTAGGTATTTTGCAGGCAGAAACAGGTGAAAAAGGCTTGGCTAGAAGAAGCCTTCTTATTGCCAATAAAATGGCTAAAAAGACCCTGCCCAAAAAGCACCCACTTCATAATCAGATTGAAAAAAATTTAAAGCCACTAGTTGATAGTGATTCTTAAGCTATTTCTCATAGGCTATAATTGCTTCACTTAAAAACTGTACATAATAAGAAACCCTCGTAATTCTCCTGTAGGCAGGAACCTAGGGCAGAAACGAGTGGCTGTTTTTGATTTGAAATAACTATAACCCTAAATTCGGCAGTTGTCGCCACGCACCTGACGCAAGCTATTTATTAACCTGGCATATTTTGGGAAAACCTTATCACCAATAAGGTGGCCGCGATTTCCCCGAATACACCCAATAAACCAATGTCTTACACCGTGCACGCACCGCCAACTGCCGAATCTAGGACAATAAAAAAACGCCTATTAGAGGCGTTTTTTTTAAAGAATAAAAATATTTAATAGAGTTAATTTACTTATTATACTACCAAGGCATAAACCTGTTTATCTGGCTCATGGGGCGAATGGCTCCATTTAAGTCGTAGCTCATGGAGGTAACTGCGTTGGTCATGGCATTCATGGCTTTGGTCATGTTACCAACATTGACACTTATTGGGTGCATGGAGTCTAGTTTAACTGATATATCATCCATACTTTTGTTCATTGTAAACACGCTGCCACTCATGTTTTCAACACTACTAGCCATAACATTTACATTTTTATCCATCCCGCTAATGGAGTCTGTCATATGCTCCATATTTTCTGCCATGCTTTGCATGTCAACAGACATGGTCTCCATGTTATCGCTGATATACTCTAAATGTGTAGACATTAGAGCTACATTATCGGATAAGTTAGAGATGCTGATAGATAAATTACCCATGTTCAGCCCCATTTGTGGGTCAATGGAGGAGGCCATGGTGCGAATATCCTGGGTTAAACTATAGATGAGGAAAAAACCATACATAGCCAGGATAATAAAAGCAAATAGAGATGGATATACAATGAGTTCCCAACGTCTTGCACTTTTATCGAAGCTTTTAGCAAAATCTGAGATTATTGTACTAGAACAAGTGGCGCACTCAGGTGCATTTCCAGGAACAGGAAAAGCCGCTGACCCTTTTTTTGCAAAATGAACAGTAGATGTTTGACCGATAGGCTTATGTTCTGCCTCATCTTCGATTTCAGGCTCTTCTTCTTTATTTTTCTCATCCGTCATGAGACAAAAACTCCTGATTATATATTCAAAATTGATAACCCCACCGCATAAATAGTTATATATAAACTCTTTTGTGGAATGTTCTTATCAATTTTGTCTGGCATGTCGCAAACCAGGTTAACTTATTTTTAATTAAATTTTGCTTATCAGCACACTCATGGTTGAAACGTTATTGCAATAGTACTACTAAAAGTTTACATCAGGATAGAGCTGTTTGGCTAATTCTAAAAATTCTATGGATGCTTTACTGGATGAAGATTGTTCAAAAACTGCGATACCTTCGCTAAATGATCGACGGTAGGCGGTTCTTTGATGGATACGGGCAGTTAATACTCTAACACCCTTTAGAGTTTGTAATGCTTCAAGGGTTTCGGTGGATTCCCTAACACCTGGATGGGTATCAGCACGATTTACAAATAAAGCTATTTCTGGCTGTTTTTCTTTTCCTGCGACTGTCTCTTCAACAATATCCTTGAAACGAGCTGTTGACCATACGTCCGCTTGGCTAGGGGGCACAGGAACCAATACCCGGTCTGCCATAGCAATAGCCTGACGCATTGCCCATAAATTTGCAGCTCCAACGTCAATGATCATCTCCCCATCATGATTTTTCATCATTTTACTGGGGTTGCTCTCAGGACGGAATACTTTAATTTCTGGCAGAATTTCCTCTTCAGATCGTACCTCTGCTACATCACTAAGAGTAGCCTGAGGGTCTAGATCAAATGCTACAACATCAAGACCCGCAGTTGCTAGCCATACCGCTAAATTAAAGGAGATGGTGCTTTTACCACATCCACCCTTCAAGTTTCCGACTACAGTGATCATATCTTGTTTCCGGTAGGGTTGAAGTTTTTTATCTAAACTCTTTGAACATAATATATCAAAGGTCAGGATATATCAAAGGTCTGCAATAGCTGTGTTTTAACAAAGTTTACTAACAAAAAAGGGCGACGGAATAAAATCCCGCCACCCTTAATTTTCTCAATACTTTATATACAACTTACTGAGCTGCTGGAGCTGCAGCTGCTGGAGCTGCTGGAGCCGCAGGAGCTGGAGCTACTGGAGCTGGGCCGTAAGGACCAGGACCGTATCCGTAAGGATTGTTGTTGTAGCCATTGTTCCAGCCATTGTTGTTGCGCCAGTTGTTGTTGTTGCGCCAGTTGTTGCTGTTGTTGTTGCGCCAGTCGTTAGTGTTGCGCCAATCGTTGGACATATCGTTGCTACCATCACCGGAACCTTCAGCGTCGCCACTCATGTTGAAACCAAAGTTACCTTTAGCTCTGCCGTTACCACGACCATTGTTGCGCCAGTTGTTTTTGTTGTTCCAGTTGTTGTTGTTGGAGTTGTTCCAACCATTGTCCCAATTGTTACCATTGTTCCAGCCGTTGTTGTTGTTTCCCCAGCCGTTGTTGTTATTGTTGTTAAACGGGTTCCAGTTGTTACCGCCCCAAGCAGATGCGTCACCAGCAGAAATCATTGTTGCACCGCCGATAAGAGCAGCAATAGCTAAAGCACGAATTGTTTTTTTCATGGTCGTTTCACTCCAAATTAAAAAGATGAATAAACTAAATTAATTAATAAAAAAATTACCACCCCCAAGGGCCAGGACCTCCC
>JADGBW010000054.1 GCA_015231305.1 Magnetococcales bacterium
GGATCTATTCCCACAGAGTTATGCCTCCTTGTTGTTTAACTATTTAATATAATTAAGAAACAAAAGAGCATACGAAAGGCTAAATAACCCCGTGTATTTGTTCAGCAGTTGAATTGAAAGTGGTGGAATTCAAAGGGATATCGAAAAATTCTCAGTTTAATTAAAATAGTAAAATCAGTTAAAATGATCATAATTGATTAAATATAAGGTTAAGGAGACTCTCATGCGTACTATGTAAAAAGTAACAGCAACTGAATTTAAAACCCGTTTGGGGAAGTACTTGGAGACTGTATTACAACATCCAATTTCAATTATAAAATCAGGTAGGGAAAATGCTGTTCTACTCTCTAGGCAACGTTATGATGAGCTACAAAATTTAGAAGATCGTTACTGGGCAGAACGAGCAGTTGAGGCAGAAAAAAATGGTTACCTTGGGCAAGAGAAGAGTTTGGAATTCTTAGCAAAAGGGATGGCAAAAGATGACTCTGCATCCTCTTGATATTTCCCGTGATAGCCATAAATTTTAAGAAAAACTTCCCCTAAAACAGTTTAAACAGGTAGGAAATGAAATTTTTGGCCTAGATAAAAATCCTTACCCTAACGGTTCTGAGCATTTAAATGAAAAATATAGGGATAATTATCTGTATAAAATAGAACAAATTTTGTCATCAATCCAAGTCAAATTTATCTTTATAATCCTCCGTTAACCCTTGGTCTTGTTCATCTTTTCTCAATAGGCAGTTGCCTATGGCTAGGGTTTCTATTCCGGTTCCCATAAAACAACGAAATGCATCTTCTGGAGAGCCAACTATGGGTTCGCCTCTTACGTTAAAGCTGGTGTTTACCAGTAGGGGGCAGCCTGTTGCTTTTTTAAATTGGGATATTAATGCGTGGTATTTGGGGTTGGTCTCTTTGTGTACTGTCTGTATGCGGGCAGAATAGTCTACATGGGTTACAGCAGGAATGTCTGATCTGGGTACATTTAGTTTATCAATACCAAAGAGGGCCTCTTCTTCATCGGTCATTTTTATGCGACGGTTAGGGGCAACACCATCTACTAAAAGCATGTAGGGGCTTGCTTCGTTTAGCTCAAACCAGTCTGCAACATCTTCTGCTAAAATAGAAGGAGCAAAAGGGCGAAAGGACTCTCTGAATTTTACTTTTAAGTTTAAAACAGACTGCATTTCTTTTGAGCGGGGATCACCAAGAATTGATCTACCACCCAAAGCTCTTGGGCCAAACTCCATACGGCCTTGAAACCATCCCAAGGCTTTGCCTGCTTTTAGGTCTTTTGCACACTCAACAAACAATTCAGCGTCATCCAGCACATTAAATTTTGCTCCCTGAGCCAAAAGTCTTTTTTCTATATCTTCTTGAACAAACTCAGGCCCTAAATAGGCTCCACGCATATGATCGTTGGTAGTTTTTACCTCACCTTCTTTTTTTGGCCTTGGTTGCTTGCAATGCCAATAATAAACCGCCAAAGCTGCTCCAAGCGCACCGCCTGCATCTCCTGCTGCTGGTTGAATCCAGAGATTTTTAACATGACCATCTCTCAGTATTTTACCATTAGCAACACAGTTTAAAGCTACACCACCTGCAAGGCAGAGGTTTTTAGTGCCGTTTTGGGCCATTAAACTTCTGCTTAACCTCAACACTGCTTCTTCAATTACCACCTGTATAGATGCTGCAAGGTCCATATGTTTTTGGGTTAGAAGCTCTTCAGGTTTTCTTGGTTCTCCCCCAAAAAGGTTGTCAAATTTTTCATTGGTCATGGTAAGACCAATACAATAGTTAAAATAAGAGAGGTCCAGGCGAAAGCTACCGTCTGGTTTTAGGTCTATTAGATTATCTAAAATTAACTGTGCATATTTAGGCTCGCCGTATGGAGCCAGCCCCATGACCTTATATTCACCAGAATTAACTCTAAAACCGGTATAGTAGGTTAATGCTGAATAGAGAAGCCCCAAGGAGTGGGGAAAATGTATCTCATGGGTTATTTCTAAGGAATTTCCATTTCCAAACCCTGCTGATGTTGTGGTCCACTCTCCAACACCGTCCAGAGTTAACACTGCTGCTTGGTCAAATGGTGAAGGATAAAAAGCACTGGCTGCATGGCTTTGGTGATGTTCGGTAAAGAGAATTTGCTCGCCAGCTGAATAATTTGGCTCAATCTCTAATAAAGAGTCTATGAGCATCTTTTTTTGAAAAAGTTTCTCTTTTATCCATACCAACATAGCTTGGCGAAATGAGGTAAACCCCCTAGGAGCAAAAGCCAGATAGGTTTCAAGTAGTCTTTCAAATTTTAAGAATGGTTTGTCATAAAAAACCACATGATCTATATCTGTTAGGGCTACTCCCTCTTGTGTAAGACAGTATTTTATAGCCTGAGTGGGAAACCCAGCATCATGTTTTATTCTGCTAAACCTCTCCTCTTGTGCTGCTGCTGTTATTATTCCATCTTTAACAAGCACAGCAGCACTATCGTGATAGTAAGCAGAAATTCCCAAGATTCTCATTTATAAAAAACCCGGTTTAAAAAAGAGTGTAGATAAAAGGAGCGACAGCAGAGCCTTGGCTAAAAACTAATAGTACCCCTAAAAGTAGTGCCATTAGAAAAATTGGTAGCAGCCAGAATTTTTTCCTAACCCGCATAAAGGCCCATAATTCAGCTAGAAATGACATGTTTTCACCTCTTAAAAAATATCAAAAATTTAAAACTGCTGTTTCATTGTGTCTGGTTCTGGCCCTGGCTTCTCTCGGATAATCCAATAGCTTGTTGCTTCATTATCAAAAGATAGTTGCAGGGGCCGTTTGCCAAACAGGCGCATTATTAAAGCTATGGGACAGATAACGCAAAAGAAAAACAGCCCCATGATAATTGGTGATGTTATTTTATTTAGCTGCATGCCAAACTTAGTCCAAAGTCTGTTAAGCGTGGCTAACAGGCTAGGGCGTATAAGTGAGACAAACAAAAACATACCAGCAATAATAGCAGCCCAAATATGTGGCGATGCTCCACGGTCATAATAAGGCCAAATTGCTATTAGGCTAAAAACAACCGTAAAAACTAAACCAAAAGAGCGGTTAGAAGATGATTTTATAGTAGTCATATCTGTTTTTAACCGCCTCTTTTAGGTTGGGAAATGTGTAGAAATAAATATCCTCCGATACTCATAAATATCACCACTGGGGCTGCTGCTGCTAGTTGTGGTGGCAAACGGCCACCTAAACCAAGGGCTGTTGAAAGATCAATAACCACAAACATGGCAAAACCCAACAATATACCTAAAAATACAGACCAGCTAGCCCCTCCCTGACGGGGTAGTCTTAATGCAAAGGGGAATGCCAACAATATAGCTGCAATGGTTGTTAAAGGATCAGCCAGCTTGCGGTATAACATTACCCAGTGGGTGGAGGCATCTGCACCCTCTTTTTGCAGTCTTAGAGCCAATTTATGTAGTTGGCTTATGGATAAAAAATCTGGGTTGCCAGCTTTTATTCCTAAAATAGTTGGGTCAATTAATACTCGCCAAGGTCTATCCTTAAACGTGACAGCTTGTACTGAGTTGCCAAATACGTACTCGATTCCTTCGTGTAATTGCCAGTTATTTTTTTTAAATGTAGCTTGTTCTGCTTCAATTCGACTTACTAAACGGTGGTTGTCGTCAAAACGAAAAACAATAACATCATATAAACTCTGCTCTTTAGCACTGCCACTTCTAGCATGAATAATCTGCTTATCACTACGATACCAAATTTTACCAGACTCAGCTTCTAAGGAGACATGGCGGTTTTTAACATGGTTAGCAAGTGTTTTATAGGCTTTGTTTGTGCGGGGGATTATCTGGTCTTGCAGGCCCATGTGTAGTGTAGCAATTATTGCCCCGCCTATTAAAAAGGGAATTATAATTCTATATAAAGATATACCACTAGCCCGCATGACTGTTATTTCGTTTTGTCGGGTAAGGCGAGTTAAAACTATTAATGTGGTTAATAGTGTAATTGATGGTAGTAACATGGTAACAAAAGATGGTAGTCGCAAAATTAACAGAACAACTAAATCACCCCAGGTAAAATTCACCTCATCAGAAAAACGGCGTATGCTTTCAATGCCATCTACTAAAAAAAATAGCCCCATAAACATTCCTATCACCTGCATAAAACCTAATAGAAACAGACGTAGGAGGTATCGGAATAGTTTTGGCATATCAGCTTTTTTTCCCTATAGCTGAACCAGGACGCAGCAATTTAAGAGGTATAGATGCCATTAAATGGACTAACATAATAGCAAGTTTAAACTGTCTGCCTCTTGCTGTATTGATCAAAATATACAAGGTTAAACTTGCCATCATAAAAGTTGGAACTCCATACCCTACAATAGGTGAAATTAACCCCTTGTTAGCAATGGACTCTCCTAAAGATAGCAAGAAAAAATGGATAATAAGAGTTAATATAGCTGCTACCAACCCATAACTACGCCCAGATCTATGGGATTGCTGCACTCCTAACGGTAGAGCAAGCACACCTAACAACAGTGTTGCCATGGGAAATGCCCAACGTCTATGCCACTCTAACCTAGCTTTTTGAGACTGTTCTAAGTCGTCGGAGTCTATAATAGTCTCCAAGCTGGACATCGACATCTCTTCAATTCCTCGTTTGCGACCAACATCACCTAGTCCTAACGAGACCCCTAGTTTTAGATCGTAAGTGGCAAATTTTAGCTGGCGGTACGTGCCATTTTTCATCTGCTCATGACGGCTGCCATCAGTTAAAAATAGTGCTGCTGTGCCGTTTTCTAAGTGGTGTAGTTTGCCACTAGAGGCGACTAGTGTAACTGGCTTGTTCTCCTGACGTTGATCATAAATTAACATGCCTTGCAGGGTGTGGGTTTTTTGATCATGACCATTTATATACATAGTTAGGCCAGGCACGACATGGCTAAAAGTTTGCGGCTTTAAGTTGAGGGTTATAGAAGATAGAAGAGCGCCACGGAGTTTGTGAAAATTGTGAAATGAGTTAGGAACCCAAACCATCTCAAGTAAAAGTGCAGATAGAGCACAAATACCAGCAAGAAGCGCAATAGGGCGCAACATTTGATAGAGACTAACCCCACTAGCCTTCATTACTACCATTTCACTATCTTGGGATAGCCTGCCAAGAGCTAAGAGAATACCAGTAAGTGCTGCCATGGGGAGTGCTGAAACTATAAATTGTGGAATTAATAAAAGAATCATCTGTCCAAGGACGTTAATTGATACCCCTTTGTTTACCCATAGATCGACAAGATTTAAAATTCGCGGTAACATAACCAGCAAAGTTAAAATCAGGAGTGCCGATGATAGGGCAATGGCACATTCAATAAAAAGATATCGTGAAAGACGGTTCATGGTGCAGTACTATAGCAATAATAATTCGAATATGGCAGTCTCGCAGATAGTGGTTAATAAATAAAATAACAATTGAGTCACATTGTGCAATATGTGATAGATAAAAAGAGGTTTAATTCCCTTATGAAAGATCAGCAAGTTAATATAAACATATCTGGTGGAGCAATTGAAAAATGGCGTGGTAGCACGTTGGCTATTGCTGTTAACAATGATGGCAAAGCACAGAAGTCTTTATCTCTATGTGGAGAGCCAGTAAAAAATGAGGTACAGAGACTTCTTAAGGACCGTTGGATAAGTGGTAAAGCTGGTGAAACTCTCCTTGTACCAGTCCCTGCTGATAGTGTTGTTTTGGCCCAAAGAGTTCTATTAGTTGGTGTAGGAGAGACCAAGAAGATAACCCCTGAAGGGTTGCGAGCTTTAGGAGCGCAACTATATTTAGCTTGTAAAAAACACAACATATCCTCAATAAACGCCCTTTTTGCCCTTGATAAGCATAACGGTATAAAAGGGGTGAATGTTATTGAACTAATGGCAGAAGGCGCACTGTTGAGTAGCTATAAGTTTGAAGCTTTTCAGTCTAAAAAAGATGATGACAAGAAAAAGCCAACTAGCATAAAAATTACATTTGCCTCAAAAAAAGAAGATACCTCTAGTGCTAAAAAGTTGTTGAGCAAAGTTGAAAAAATTTGTCGAGGTGTTGCTTTGGCCCGTGATCTTGGCAACCAACCTGGCAATGTTCTAAACCCAGAAACTTTAGTTGAGCAGGCCAGTAAAGCATTGGAAGATCTTCCAGTTAAGATATCTGTTTTAAATGAGAAAGCTTTAACTAAAAAAGGTATGAACGGTATTCTTGCTGTTGGTCAGGGTAGTGCTACACCCCCAAGAATGATAACCATGGAATATCGCAAGGGTGGTGATAGACCTCTTCTTGCGGTAGTTGGTAAGGCAATAACATTTGATTCTGGCGGTATCTCCATAAAACCATCTAACAAGATGGAAGAGATGAAGTTTGATATGTGTGGGGGCGCAGCAGTGTTTGGTTTCATGCAAGCCATTGCCGAGATGAAGCTACCAATTAATGTGGTTGGTATTGTACCAGCAGCTGAGAACCTTCCTTCTAGCTCTGCTCAACGACCAGGAGATATTATTAAAACAGGTAAGGGAGTTTTTGTTGAGGTAATAAATACCGATGCTGAAGGTCGTCTTATTCTAGCCGATGCCCTACACCATGCAGAATCCTTTAACCCTGCTGCCATTATAGATTTTGCAACCCTTACAGGAGCATGCGTTGTAGCTTTAGGCAAGCATTGCAGTGGTATGATGGGTAATGATGACAAACTGTTAGAGGCTCTAAAACAGGTTGGTGAAGATTGCGGTGACCGTGTCTGGCCACTACCTATGTTTGATGACTATCAAGAGCAAATTAAATCAACAGTAGCAGATATTAAAAATGTAGGTGGACCAGGAGGAGGGACTATAACTGCTGGTTGTTTCCTTTCACGTTTTGTAGAAGACAGCAGACCTTGGGCGCATATTGATATTGCCGGTACAGCATGGGATATGGGTTCATCCAAGCCCCATTTTCCGAAAGGGGCAACAGGAGTAGGGGTGCGATTGTTGTGTAGCTATGTAGAGAAAAATTTTGTTTAATTTGATAATGAAAACAAGCATATAGACTTTTAAATTACTATTAATAGCTATGTCTCTTTAAAATGGCTTTGCTTTATACTGATTTCAAAACAAAAACAGACACTCTACAGCCAACATTACACCATTCACGCGTAAGCGGGAATCCAGAGAGTTCAACGTTGCTGCCCTAGATTCCCGCCTACGCGGAATGACGATGGTTTTTTATTATGTACAGTTTTTAAGTGAAGCCATTATAGTAATAATATTAAGAAGTTAATATCTTGTAGTGAGAGGGAGCTTGCTCACTAATTTTTACAGTTATCCAATAATTCTCGAGCAAGCTCAATATTTCATTTTATTTTCAATAGAGTGTTCCAACCCAATCCAAGTCAACCCAGACACACATTTGTTGATCAAGTTATAAAAAATCGCACATCATCTTTTTCCAGTATCAAACAGGTTAGTTTGCCAGTTTGATATGCTCCAGTATCTATCCCTATACGGTTTGGCAGGGTTATGGGTTTATCTATCATTGTGTGACCGTGAACTATAAACTTTGGGTGTTGTCCTTTGTAGCTTAAAAAAAGATCGCGAATCCATAGCATATCAGCAGGTTTTTGAGATGCTAATGGTATTTGGGGTCTTACCCCGGCGTGAACCATGAAATAATCGCCAATCTCATAGTTAAGCTTAAGGTTATCATAAAATTTGCGGTGTGATTTAGGGATCGCTTCAACAAGTTTATCTCTAAGCTCTAGGGTTCTTGCTTTAGCATCTACTTGAGCTTTTACCTTTACACCATAGCTTAATACTGTCTCATTGCCACCACAGCGGGTCCATAGATGGTTAGGTACTGGCTTGGTAATAAAATCATCCATCTCCGATTCATGGTTTCCTTTAAGGTGGATTGCTTCGCAACCAGCAACGGGATTGTTAATAAGCAAGTCTACCACTCCTGCACTATTATCTCCGCGGTCTACATAATCACCAAGGTAGACAATTATTTTCTTACATTCGGTTGGTAGCTGGTTAACTTCAGTTGCTATTCTTTCATGGATAACCGTAAGTAAATCTAGTCTTCCATGAATATCTCCTATCACATAGACCCTAATCCCATCAGGAATTTTTGGTTTTTGTGGTGGGGGTTGAAATGCTGGTTCTATGTCCTTTTTTTTATCTGGAAATATGTTTTGGATAAATTTAAACACAGCTTTACCTTTTTAATAAGTTACCAAATTTGCCACTTATTCTTAGGATACGACAAAATCGGCAAATTTCAACTAGGCAAAATTGACCCTTTTAATTTAAATAGTCTGCGCTGAAATTGACAATATGTTAAAAAAACTAAGAGAAATAAGCTGATTAACGTTTAGGTATAGTTATTGCAACCTAGTTGGCAGTTAATAAATGTCAATTGGGTTTAGAATTGACTCTACAATATATAGGAGAGAGCAGGTGACCATTAACCAAATTGAAGTCGGTAACCCTGAAGAGAGTCTGCAAGATGCTCTTGGAATAGTTGAAGCTGGGCCAGATCATCCAGAGTATGACCAAGCATGGGAATATTTAGCTCTTTGTAAAAATCCCAGTATTCGTCAAGCAATGCGTACAGCTATGGAGCAGACGTTTGGCCCGTATCCTGCACCAACAGGTTATACTGATGATGGTGAACCTCATTGGAGTCTCTCTGTTATGTCTAAATATTTAGACATACCTGAAGATGAGTTAACATCGCAAAGTTTAGAAATTCAAGAACGTTGGGGCGAAGAGGCGGGTATAGTTCGCACTGAAGACCTTAATAAGGTCCACTGATATTTTAGAATAAAATAGATATGACAGTTAGGAGCGCGTTTTTTAACCTAAATTTTTTGGTTAATTGTGCGTGCTCCTAACTGCTAAACATAGTTTTAACTGCTATTTTTAGCTGTTTAAAAAAATTCTTTGCTTAACCTTTATGCAACAAAAGCCGTTATGATGGGTAAGGTAAAGATATTAAAGTTTGACAAACCGTATAAATTAATTTATTGTCCGCGGCAACTAAACAGAGGAGAAAATATAATGTTTGATTGATAACAACTGATTCAAAAAAAATGAAGTACTGACATAAGCTTGCCCCCGGTTGGATATTACCAGTTTGGGGGTTTCGTGTTTCTGACACATTTATCTTTTTTTTGATACCACTTCTTCCCTTTAAAAATTCGTTAACTCTATTATTCCTATTCTTTCCCAGTTAACGCAATTATTTTTTACCTCTGCAATATTTTCCTTACTCTTTGATCATCAACAGAATTTTATTATTTGCTAAATTTGACATGTATTATACCTGCTAGCTAAAGTTATCTTTGATAATCAAATCTTTAGGAGGTGATAACCGTGTTTGTTTTAAGCTTTTGGTTAACTTCTGTTTAGTTTATGGTCGTAAATATTTGTCAGTTATTGGCACGACGAATGCAATTCATCAATCTCCATATTCAAATATTTATTGCACTTGCAAATCCTCCTAAAGCGATAGTTTAAAAGGTCATATGAAGAATTTTCCAAGACTGTTCGTGCTCTGCCAAGAATTGACACAAAACCAGAAAAAAAGTAAGGGGAGCATGGAAAATATGAAAAACAAAAGACGAATATTGGCTTTAGATAGGCTGGTCGCACTGCATGGTAACCCGGCTATTGTAAATGACGAGTGGACTTTATCGGTCTGGAGTGGGGTTGCAGTAGAAAAAGGGATGGACCACACTCAGATGTCATTTTAGCAAATAAGTTTCGTAGCTTATCAGTGAAGTCTATTACAGTCTTTTGGGTCGTAGCGTTTTTCCATAGAGTCGAAGTAGTTTTTACAGGCAAATGGATTTCTTCCGGATAAAACGCAGTTATTACGTTCCTGAGTAAACATAGCCTTAGCTCTTAACCTAGAAGCCAAGCAGTTGTTACGCCATTGGCAGGCAATAAAACGATTTCGCTCTACCCCTTGATACATGGGTTGTACACCACAGTTTTTTGGGGTTAAATCTGCTTTAATTGCGTTATTTTTTTTTGCTACAACAGTTTTCTGTTTGGTTTTTACTTCTGTTTTCAAGTTGTCTGGTTCGCTGTAAGACAATATTTGATTGGTAGAAGTTGTAGAAGATATACTTTTGCTAGTTTTTTTCAGCTCTTTATTTGCTTGATATGTAGCACGAGATTTTGCTTGTGATTGGGTAACAGCGTTTATCTTATCTAGCATATTACTGTCTTTTACAATTACTGATTTTGGGATAACTTTCTCTTCAGTGGGAATTGGTGTTTGTATAACCACTTTTTCGGCACTGCTTTTAGTTTTTTCATCACCTTCCCAGCTCATGCCTACTGGCCCTGAGGTGAACCGTATCAGTAGGAAAAAGAAGCCAACACCAATTAAGACCCCCAAAATATACGGGGTGAAAGTTTTGAAAAACCAACCAATAAGCCGGAAAAACATGTATGATCCCCTTTTTCATTAAACCCCAACAAAACAATCTCGGAAATATACCACTATTTAATATGTAAAGGGAAATTCAATTTAACATATCTATAACGATTTTATTACTTGATCCTTATTACTAGCGTTACAAGCTATCATCCGATATTGTTACTATTAACTTAGGCTAGGAAGATGGTGCTGTACAGGCAGGTTCACTACTTATTCTAAGGTTATATAAGTAAAAAATCTTGGTATTGTATATTGATGGGAGAGATGGTCTCAAATGAACGACCTGGATAGACAAACGTCCCGCTTATTAGAGTTAGCAAGGGGGAGGTTGGGTGAAAAATCTGTTGGCCGTATAGGTAGGGCATTAAGTCTAGCTAAAATTTTCCATGAGGGGCAGGTTCGTAAAATTGATGGTGCACCTTATGTTACGCACTGTATAAGTGTAGCTTATGATTGCCTTTTTTGGGGTTTGACAGATACTGCTGCTATATGTGCAGCACTTTTACATGATTCTGTTGAAGATGCAGCCCCAGAACTTGATCCAGTACGCCGGATAAAACAGTTTGATTCTGTTGTATATGATATAGTTGAGGCTCTCTCAAAAATTAGAAGTTTACGTACTGGTGGTGGAGACCTACCTGCTACCTACAGAAGAATTTTAGGTGCTGCGGGTAAGGATATCAGAGTTTTAATTATTAAATCATTTGATATCTACCACAACTCCGACACCTTAGAAGTTCATGACCGCATTAAAGCTAAAAATAAGGCAAGCATAGCTTTAATATATGTTGGTGCTGCTCGTCGTTTAGGGATGATGGCTTTAGCAGATGCTATCATTGATCGTATACTTCCCTTTCTTATGCCTGTACAGAGTAATCGCGCTCAAAAAACTCTTGATCAACTAACCAAACAGTGTCAACCAAGTATCAAACAACTCTCCAAACAGTTAAATACTCTTGTGGGCCATAAAATGGCTAAAGAGGTGGTTATAGAAAAAAGAACCTTAGCTGATTATTTCTATCTCACCGAAAAACCCGGAACAGGCCATTTGATGCGGGTTGGCTGGCCAATTTTTAGAATTAGGATTTTAGTCCGTAACGATGATATCGCCTGGCGTATTTTGGGCAAGATGCACTCTAAATTTGGCCCCATGCCTCGCCATGTTCGTGATTATTTAAATGCCCCACGTGTTAACGGCTTTAAAGCACTAACAACTCGCATTTTATGGGATGGTCATCCGGTAAACGTACAGGTAGTGCGAATTAAAGATGATGAGCCAAACCGTATGGGAATTTTAGCCGAGTGGGGGGTTAGTGGACCAGATACATCTCGGTATATGCGGCTCCTATCTACCTTGGGTGATAGTGACTTGCGTATGTCAGAAGTTCACTCTCACGTTTTGCCAGATCTTTTAGATATTTATACTCCACGGGGAGACAGGCTTACTTTTCCTGTTGGTTCTGTGGTGGTAGATTTTGCTTATTTGGTTCACACTGAACTTGGTGAGCACTGTGTTGGTGCATTAATAAACGGTATAAACCGACCTCCAGAACACCCGCTATCAGATGGAGATGTGGTTGACATAAAAACCTCCAAAAATGCATCACCCCAAAGAATTTGGTTAAATGTAGTTAAAACTGCTCGTGCTAGAACAATGATCAAGCAGACTTTGAAAGATCAGAAACTCCAAGTAAAAGGTTTAAACAGGGAGCGTTCTGGTCAATTTTATATAACTTCACTTACCAGCACTGATATTCTATGGTCTTGTTGTTGCCAAGCTATACCACCAGATCCAATTGTCGGTCGCTTATCAGAAGAGGGTCGCTGGATTGTTCATCGTAGTGATTGTGAAAAAATAAAAGGGGGAGTTTGGAACTCTGGCAGTTGGTCCTATGCTAATTCTAAACAACTTATTCTGAGGGTTAACTTTACCCTAAACCATGCATATGGTTCTCTGCTCCCGGTACTTGAACTACTGGCAGAAAGGGAGATAAACGGCCACTCTATACAAGGCCAAGGTCGTTCCTCTGGCTTATATTCAATAAATATGGAGCTAGAGGGGAAAGAGCCAGAAGAGTTAGGAAAAATTCTAAATGAGCTAACAGGAATTGGGACAGTTAAAGAAATTATTTCTTATTCTTGGCGTGAAAGTCACACAAGCTGAGATTTGCAGTAGTTGTTTTGATGTATTTTATTTTTTTGTAGGAGTAATAAGGCTTACTCCTACAAAAACTTTTTCTACTAGAAATTTAAAAAAGCAGGATTTAGATACCAACATATTGACAACTTTTACATACATCACCACGCCAGCCCCTAACACATACCGCTGGATGGTGTGACTCACCATCTGGGCAGTTTGTTAGTTTTGAGCCTATCTTTTTTTTGGATTTTCCCTTCATATTTTTTATAGCTACCGATAGCCCATTACTATAACCCATTGTTTTTTTTGTTTTGTGAAAACCGATGGCATCGTGGCTCTGTATTAAACCGTTCAGTTCAACTCTATTTTGTTGAGTCTGGATATGCATTTGGTTCTCCTAAAAATATTATGTAAATATTAATAATAGTTTGACCAAAATGTCATGTTTACCTTTTTTTAACATTACAAGCTTGGTCAAGTTATATGTATCCTATTTACAAGGAGTGTGCCATTTATGTAATTATTGTACGTTAGGGTAGGTGGTAGTAATAAAAATAACTGCAAAATCAATGATGTGTTCTTTGGTTTGTAATGCTGATTTAATTCTAACTTTTGATAATTTGTTGGTGGCGGAAACTTGACAATGCCAATTATCTATCATGGTAAATTGGCTGAATTTGCTAAATCTATCTATAATCGTTACATAGCATTAACATTTGGCAGGATATTTTTCCCAGTTTTATTGTTAAAAAGCTGAATTTTTTCCATTGGAATGGAGAAGGATATAGGAGTACCAATTTTAAATGGCTGAATACCGGCAAGGCGGATTGTAATGGCTGGTTGTGTTGGGTCAAATCCACCACAGTGAAGTAAACTATCAGCACCTAATGTTTCAATAAGAGCAACTGGCAAAGTAAAACTGTTAATGGCATCTGGTGTATCTATAATAATATGTTCTGGGCGTATACCAATAGTTACGCCTTGCTCTATTGGGTTATGCAAATTAACTTCGCCTAAAGATACCTTGCCTAACCCCTCGCAGTTAACGTTGTTTTCTTCTGGTTTGAGAATACCCTCAATAAAGTTCATGGCGGGTGAGCCAATAAAACTTGCAACAAAAATGGTGGCAGGCTTTTGGTAAATATCTATTGGTGAGCCAATTTGCTCTACTTTGCCTTGGTTCATTACTATTAAACGGTCACCTAGGGTCATGGCTTCTACCTGATCATGTGTCACATATAAGCTAGTGGTTTTTAGGCGATGGTGGAGCTTTTTTAACTCCAAGCGCATTTGATGTCGCAGTTTTGCATCTAGGTTGCTTAAAGGTTCATCAAATAAAAATAGTTTGGGGTCACGTACAATACAGCGGCCCATTGCAACTCGTTGTCGTTGCCCGCCTGATAAAGCTTGTGGCTTACGCTTAAGCAGGGGTTCAATCTCTAGTATTTTTGCTGCTTGGGCTACTCTTAGTTTAATCTTGTTTTTTGCAATACCACGTATTTTTAGAGCATAGGCCATGTTTTCAAAAACAGACATGTGGGGGTAGAGGGCATAATTTTGAAAAACCATAGCTACATCACGTTGGGCTGGCTCTAATTCATTTACTAAGGTATCGCCAATGAAAATATCTCCACTAGATATACTTTCAAGGCCTGCAATCATTCTTAAAAGTGTAGACTTTCCACAGCCTGACGGCCCAACAATAACCACAAACTCGCCGTCAGTTATCTCTGCATTTATCTTCTGAACTGCTGTGATATTTTTAGCGTAGGTTTTGCTAACTCCACTAAGAGTAACTTTTGCCATTATTTATTTTTCCGCATCAATTAATCCCCGTACAAATTGTCTCTGCATAAGCACAACGACAATAACAGGGGGAATCATTGCAAGTAAGGTTGTAGCCATAACTATAGGCCATTGGGGCACTTCATCACTCACAGCTAACATGCGGTTGATGCCTATTAAAATTGTATAATAGTCCTCTTGGGTAGTGACCAATAAGGGCCATAAATATTGGTTCCAACCGTAGATAAATAGAATAACAAACAGGGCAGCTATGGATGTTTTTGACATTGGGATGAGAATATCAAAAAAAAATCGTATTGGTCCTGCTCCGTCCATACGGGCAGCTTCGCATATCTCGTTTGGTACAGTCATAAAAAACTGACGAAACAAAAATGTAGCAGTTGCAGATGCTATTAGGGGTAGAATAAGCCCTACATGGCTATCTAGTAGGCCCATACTCGCTACTACTTGATAAGTAGGTAAAATTCTTACCTCTACTGGAAGCATTAGAGTTATAAAAATCAACCAAAAAAAGAGCATACGAAAGGCAAAGCGAAAATAGACTATTGCAAAAGCTGCCAATAGAGAAATAGTGATTTTACCAAATGTAATTCCTAACGCCATAACAAGGCTGTTAGCCATCATCTGCCATACAGGTGCTCCAATTGCCAGGTTATGTCCGGTCAATACCTGCCAATAGTTGTCTATAAATTTATCTCCAGGCAGTAGAGGCATAGGGGCTGTCATCAGCTCTGGCATTGTGTGGGTAGAGGCGATAAATGCGACATAGACCGGAAATAGCATTAAGCCGATGCCAAATAATAAAAAAAAATGCGCTAGATAATCCAGCCAAGAACGTTTTTCAACCATTATTCCCAAGCCTTGGAGAATTTGCGTCGATCTTTTTTAGTAGGTCGCCCACCAGGGTTGGGGTTAATCTGTGCGCGCATGCCAATTTGTACTCTTTCCCGTTTTTCAATGCTCTCTTGGCTCTCTTCATAAAGTAGCACAGCCTCTTTTGCGGGGCCTCGACGGTTAGACAACCCAAGAATAGTAACTGAATAGATAAACGTACCTCTACGGATATCAAGTTTATCTCCAGTTGCCATGGCTCGTCCTGGTTTGCAGCGTTCACCATTTAAGTGAACCTTGCCACCATTAACAGCTTGGGTTGCTAAAGATCTTGTTTTAAAAAATCTGGCTGCCCAAAGCCATTTGTCTAAACGGCATTTTTCAGTCATATCTCTTTTTGTATGCTCTTATTTAATTTAGTTACACAACCCTGATAGTCTCAGGTTGTTATATATGTATTTAATAAGCTTACCTAAACTATCAATTTTTAGTAAGAATTCATATTTTTTATTGATATTACAACATTATTTTATAAATCTTTAATTGAGAAACTCTGGCTTTTAATTGCTAGTTGGGTATAGTCTGCTTTTCTAGTATAATTAATATATAAGGATAAGTGATGTTGGAGTTGCAAGGGTTTCAGAGAAAATATTTGCGTGGTTTAGCCCATAATCTCAAGCCATTGGTGTTGGTGGGGCGAGAAGGGGTAACAGCGGCGGTTATGCTTGTTGTAGATCAAGCGTTGCTAGATCATGAATTGATTAAGATTCGTTTTAACGATTTTAAAACCGAAAAAAAAGCCCTCTGCGCCAAGATAGCCGAGGAGAGCGGTGGTGATCTTGTTGGTATGGTTGGTCATGTGGCAATATTCTATCGGCCCCATCCTAAAATTGATAAACGTAATATTAAAGTGCCGGAGAAATAATGAACTCGTCAGGTGGTGTTTTATCTCATACCATTCGTTGGCAAGAAAAAATACCACTAGGGGTAGATCTTACCCTACGTGGTGGTGTTGAGATATATGTTGACCTACTACAACAGCAGGTAGAAGTGGCTGATGGGGTAGAGCTAAAAGCTAAAAAAAAGGAGTGGTGCTTGCAAATAGCTGCCTATTTAGCTCGGCAAGCTCTGTTGGAGATCCAAGAAAAGGCCGCAAAGAAAAAACTTAAAGCTGGCCAAAAAGGGGTGCAGTTTCAAGCCCGGCCCGACCCCAATGTCACTTGGTGGGGTTAATTTGAAATGTTGAGGATTTGTTCTGGCCTTTAGGAGCGAGGCTTGCTTACAAATTTTTATGTTAGCAAATTTAGTGATAACAAATTCACAAGCAAGCTGCGCTCCTACAGGTAAAACATTAGTTTAAAACATAATATCAATTTTTAAGTCTATTCGCCTTCTGTGTAAGCCAAATAAGCTGTTAACAATTTTTCAATAGTTGCAACGGGCATGTTTTTACGTTGGGCGTAAGAGTCTACCTGCTCTCTATTAATAGCATCAACTCTAAAATAACGGGCACTTGGGTGGGCGAAATAATAACCGCAAACTGCTGCCTGTGGATACATAGACCCAGTCTCAGATAGTTTTATAGAGGTGTTTTTTGTCACCTGCAATAATTCAAAGATCGTGTTTGTTTCGCTGTGATCTGGGCAAGAAGGATAACCAGAAGCAGGGCGGATACCTTTATATTTAGCCTGTATTAACTCCTTATTATCAAGCTTTTCATCAGCATCATAACCCCAATGGTTTGTGCGAACCTGTTGGTGTAGCTCCTCTGCAAATGCTTCAACCAGCCTATCTGCAAGAGCTTTCACCATAATTGCGCTATAATCATCACCATCAGCTTCTAGTTTTTTAACTAGCTCTTCAACTCCCAACCCGGCTGTTACTGCAAAAAAGCCTAAATAATCTGTAATACCACTACTTTTAGGTGCGATAAAATCAGCCAATGCATGGTGAGGTTTGCCTTCTGGTTTTACCCCTTGCTGACGTAGGGTATGGACCATTGCCAGAGATTTTTTATCACTGGTATTTTCATATATCTCTATATCATCGCCAGTGCTATTAGCGGGTAATATGGCAAAGACACCTTTAGCTTCAATAAGGTTATCATCAATTATTTTTTTAAGCCAAACCTGGGCATCAGCAAACAGCTTTGTTGCCTCTTCACCTCTATTTTTATCCTTTAATATTTCAGGATATCGACCACTCATCTGCCAAGTGTGAAAGAATGGGGTCCAGTCTATATAGTCCACTAGGTCAGCTATGGGTTTTGACTCTATTATCTGTAAGCCAGATCTGTTTGGTGTTTTTGGGTTGTGGTTTTGCCAATCTGTTTTAAAGCTATTTTTTCGGGCAGCAGCAAGGTCTACACTAGGTGTGCGTTTTTTAGCATAGCGATCACGTAGTTTTTCTTGTTCTTGTTTTAGGTTGTTAATAAAATCATCGGCTGATTTATCATCCAGAATAGAGCTGGCAACTCCCACAGCACGGGAGGCATCCTTAACTTGTGCGACTACACCAGAGTAGTGGTTAGCAATTTTAACTGCTGTATGTAGTGGTGAAGTAGTAGCACCTCCTACCATAACTGGAATATTAAGGTTGCGTCTTTCAAGCTCTTTAGCAATGCTTGTCATTTGCTCTAATGAGGGGGTTATTAAACCTGATAAACCTATAATATCAACATTTTGTGCTACTGCCTCTTCAATAATTTTTTCACCAGCTATCATTACTCCTAAATCGATAACTTCAAAATTATTACACTGTAAAACCACCTTCACAATATTTTTGCCGATATCGTGTACATCACCCTTAACAGTGGCTAATAAAATTTTACCTTTGCTGGTAGAGGTTCCTGTGGCTTGAGCTGCTTCAATATATGGTATTAAAACAGCTACTGCTTTTTTCATAACCCTTGCGCTTTTAACTACTTGGGGCAAAAACATTTTACCGTCACCAAAAAGGTCTCCAACCCGGTTCATGCCAGCCATCAACGGACCTTCTACAACATGTAGTGGGTGCTCGGCGTTTTGCCTTGCCTCTTCGACATCCTCTTCTATAAACTCGGTTATACCTTTAACCATGGCGTGTGTTAGTCGTTCGTTTACGGGTTCTTGTCGCCACTGCGCGGTTTTTTCCTCTTTAGGAGTGTCCCCTGTGTCTTGATCACGAATTTGGTCAGCTATTTCCAGTAGACGGTCGGTGGCATCTTCTCTACGGTCTAATAAAACATCTTCAACTCTATCTCGTAGTTCTTTTGGAATATCTTCAAATACAGCCAACTGCCCAGCATTAACAATTCCCATATCCATACCTGCTTTAACAGCATGGTAAAGAAAAATTGCATGCATTGCTTCTCTAACAGGATTATTGCCTCTAAAAGAGAATGATACGTTGCTAACCCCTCCACTTATAAGTGCCCCTGGTAAATTAGCTTTAATAAAACGGCAAGTGGCAAAAAAGTCGATTGCGTAGCGGTTGTGACCTTCTATACCAGTTGCTACAGCAAATATATTGGGGTCAAAAATTATCTCAGAAGGTGGAAACTGTACTTTTTCGGTTAGCAGTTTATAGGCTCTGGAACATATTTCCTGTCGTCTCTCTAAGGTATCGGCTTGTCCCTCTTCATCAAAGGCCATCACCAGCACAGCTGCACCGTAGCGACGGGCGAGACGGGCATGTTTTAAAAATTGCTCTTCTCCCTCTTTTAAGCTTATGGAGTTTACAATACCCTTGCCTTGCAGGGTTTTAAGCCCAGCCTCTAGCACCTCCCATTTTGAGGAGTCAATCATAATAGGTACTTTAGATATATCAGGCTCAGCAGCAATTAGGTTTAAAAAGCGAACCATATCTGCTTTAGCATCCAACATGGCATCATCCATGTTGATATCAATAACAGTCGCTCCATCTTCAATCTGTTTGAGAGCAACATCTAGGGCAGCATCGTGGTTTTCTTCTCTTATTAACCTTGCAAAACGTCTGGAGCCAGCAACATTAGTTCTCTCGCCAATATTTACAAAGAGGCTATCTTGCTCAATATTAAATGGTTCCAAGCCACTTAAACGACAAGAGTTGGGCCTGGCTGGTGGTGTTCTTGGTGCTAGTCCAGCAACAGCTTTGCTAATAGCGCGAATATGTCCAGGTTGGGTTCCGCAACAACCACCAACAATATTTACAAGTCCAGCTTGAGCAAATTCACGAATTTTTGTAGCCATTAATTCTGGAGATTCATCATAATCACCAAGTTCATTTGGCAAGCCAGCATTGGGGTGAGTTGATATATAACTCTCAGAAATCTGGCTTAACTCTGCTAAATGTGGTCTTAGTTGATCTGCCCCTAAAGCACAGTTAAAACCCATGGTAATAGGTTGAGAGTGGGATAAGGAGTTCCAAAATGCTGAAACTGTTTGTCCAGATAGTGTCCTGCCACTACCATCTGTAATTGTGCCAGATATCATGAGGGGTAGGGTGGTGTTGTGAGTTTGGTTATAGTCTGTTATGGCAAATAGAGCTGCCTTGGCATTTAAAGTATCAAAAATTGTCTCAACCAAAATCAGGTCTGCCCCACCATCCAATAGACCTTGCAGTGCAGTTTTGTAAGAGTCCACCAGCTCATCAAATGTGACATTGCGAAAACCGGGGTTGTTCACATCAGGAGATATAGATGCAGTACGGTTGGTAGGCCCAAGAACGCCAGCAACAAAACGAGGTTTTTCTGGAGTTACCTTTTCGGCAGCATCAGCAGCTTTTCTGGCAAGGGCAGCTGCTGCTTTATTAATTTCATAAGCAAGATCGCTCATACCGTAATCTGCTAAGGCAACACTGTTTGCGTTAAAGGTATTGGTCTCTAGCAAATCAGCCCCAGCATCTAGGTATTCTGCATGAATGCCAAATATAACATCTGGCTGAGTTAGGCATAGTAGGTCGTTGTTACCTGCTAAATCACCATCATGATCGGCAAAGCGTTGCCCACGGAAATCTTTTTCTACTAAATTCTGCTTTTGAATCATAGTGCCCATGGCACCATCCATGACCAAAATACTTCTGCTAAGTAGGTCAAGAAAAAGGTCTGTGCGTTTTTGTGCAGTGGTCATAAAATTTATTCCAGTGGCTTGTTGGCTGATAATTAATTAGACAATTTTTAAGTCTTGATAAAAAAATATGTAATAATCGCTAGCGACACGCTAGCAGAAAGGCTACAATCATTCTTTGTTTGTCGATAAAAAAAATAATTTAGAATATCTATATGTGTCCCGAATGTGCTAGTTTATTTTTTGTTATGCAAGAGGGTTTTTTTAAATCATATTAGCAAATCTGGTATTTTCTTTTTGGGATTATACCTTTAAGTAGGAAACTAGGTTGACAATAAAAGGTATTTGTTTAGAATATTTGCACTACGGTGCAGATTTTGAAAAATATCAGGGTCTCTCTAGTGCAATATTTGTAAGACTTTTGGTTACTTGTAAGTTTGTTGTCTTATCTCATTATAAATAGGAGTTTGAGGATGCGTTTTTCCATCGTCCTGGCGTTATTGTTGGCATTGGTTCCTTGGGGTGATCTGGGTGCTGCTAGTGATGTTTATTATCAAAAGGGCCGTTATACGGTTCGTAAAGTTGAGGGTACTTGCAAACTGGAAGTTGCTCTTCATCACGGTAAAAAACAGTCTAGTGCAATTCTGGCTCTTTTTCCAACAGACGACTATTACGGTGAGTTTTTCACCCAAAAAGATACCATCGGTTTAGCAAGCCAAAAAGTAAGAGTGCAGTTTGACAAGCTTAAGCCTGTTAACATTCCATTTGTTCTAGATGCTGCACAAAAAGATGGCTATTGGGCTTGGCAATACCTAGATTCAACAGATGGTATGTTGCGAAACGTAGCTAAAAAAAGCAAGCTAACGGTGCGTTTTTCCAACGTAAAAGGTGAAAAGTTTAAATATACAATTTCACTTTCTGGTAGTGGAAAAGCTGTAAAAGCACTGCGTAAGTGCCGTTGATTATAATAAATAGTTAAGACTGTTTTAGCGTGGTGGGATATTCTCCCGCCACGCTATTTTCGTCTTAGCTGGTTATGCTCCGTAACGCTCTTTATATCTTTGGATGGCTGCAAGTGACTCTTTTGCAGTTGGATCTTTGCTTAGCATATCAATTAAATCATTAAGTGTGGCAATAGCTGTTACAGGTACTCCTAGTGTCTGTTGCACCTCTTGGGTTGCGCTTAAGTTTCCAGTGCCTCGCTCCTGACGATCAAGAGCAATAATTACCCCAGCTAGCTTTGCCCCAGCTTCATCAATCCACTTAGCAGACTCTCTTATAGATGTTCCTGCGCTTATTACATCGTCAATAATAATTACGTTGCCTTTTAGAGGTGCGCCAATTAAATTGCCTCCTTCCCCGTGATCTTTTGCTTCTTTGCGGTTATATGTAATTGGTATATCACGGTTATGACGGCGCGACATTGCTGCTGCTGTTGTGGTTACAAGGGGTATTCCTTTATACGCTGGGCCAAAAAGCATATCAAATGGTGGACATGCGTCATTTATGGTGTCAGCATAAAAAGAGCCTAGTTGATCAAGTAGTGCGCCAGAGTTAAATAGTCCGGCATTAAAGAAATACGGGCTATTACGTCCTGCTTTAGTCTGAAAACTGCCAAAACGTAAGACTTTGGCAGAGAGAGAGAAACGCAGAAAATCAAGACTGGTTGTGTTATTGTTTGGCATGCTGTTTCCTTGTCTTTGAAATTGTATTTTATAAATGCTTGGCGGATTAATATGTCTAAACCTAAAAGAAGAGTATCAAAGTGGGTTATGGTTGGTCTATTGCTGCTCATTGCAAATATCTGGGCGCAGTATCTTCTCTGGTTTGGTGAACAGGGTCTGGTACGTTGGCGACACACTGACCACAAGCTACAAATTGTTAATAAAGAAAACCGTGAATTAGGTAAAATTATCAGTCAAATAAAAGCTGAAATAATGTTAGGAGAGAATAAAGATATCCTCTTAGAAGAGGTTGCTCGCCGTGATCTGGGGCTGGTCTATCCAGATGAGATTA
>JADGBW010000171.1 GCA_015231305.1 Magnetococcales bacterium
CCAGGATCTACTAGTATTGATGTACTATGGTTAAGAAACAAACTTGAAAAAATTCAAGGCATAAAGATTGAAAGCGATAAACCTAACTATTTTGATAAAGAGCTAAGAAGACATGTTAGAGTTTTTCAGAAAAATCATAATATTTTCAGCAATGGTGTTGTAGGAACCAATACTTTGATTAAACTAGAAATGATTATGCCCCAAAGCAGTCAAACCATTCCACAACTGACAGTAATGCCGGCACGGACAAGGAATTAAAACAGATATGTCCTTTATTTTAGAAGCACTAAAAAAAAGTGAGAATGAAAATGCTGTTGGAAAAATTCCTGATAAGGATTTGCTTTCAGACAGCCCTTTCCAAGACGATCAAAGTGAAAGCAGATTTTCGCTTCCTAAAATAGCTGGTGGGTTATTGCTTTTTGGGGGTGTTGCTGGTCTATTTATGTTAGTGTTTTCTGACAATAATGAAACAGACACACCTTTAACAAACCCAACTAAATCAGTAGCACAACCAGCAATAACATCACAACCGCCAGCCGATATTCAAACAGCTTTAATACCTATTGAAAATAAAACAGTTGATCCTATTCCAGATAGAAGAACCCCACCAACAAGAAAAAATATTTCAAACAGTAACTCAATAAATACAAACCCCACAAGAACTGTTACTAAAGAACCAGTAAAGAGTGACTATTACCAACCACAACCAAATAATTATGCCATTGTTACCAAGGCACACAGTGATGGGCCTCGCTTTTCAGCCAAAGTTGTTGGTATTACTAGTGGCTGCTTAATTGAGGTAAAACAGGGAGACCATTTCCAAAAAATTAAGTTAGCCAATATTTCATGCACTAAACCTAGTTCTATAACAGGAAAAAAAGCTCGCCGTTATGCTACAAAAGCTATGTTTATTCAGACAGTGATAGTTGCATTTGGTGAGGAAACCAGTAAGAACCATCTAATAGCTGATGTTCACCTATCTGATGGAACACTCATAAATCGCCAGCTTGTGCAGTTAGGGCTTGTCCAGGCTTCAGACCTACGGTTTAAAAGAGAAGAAGAGCAGGCTAAAGTTGAACGCAGGGGTATGTGGCGTAATATCGGCCGTTTTTAAAACGTGTGGTATTTGAGCTAACGAAATTGCTATTGCATCAGGAGTACAGCCCAGGATGAAACATAATAAAACGAACTACCAACAAAGTGGTTTTACTTTGATTGAGTTAATGGTAGTGGTAGTTATCATTGGTATTTTGGTAAGCATGGCAACCACTAAATATAATAATCAAATTATATCTGGAAACCTACAAACTGCCAAACCTTATCTAATGGCAATTGCAGCAAAGTTACGCATTAACAATACTCAATATGGAGATTTTATGCGTGGTTATTATGATCACGCTTCCGAAACTGAAGACTATGTTAATGGTGGAGTAATTTCTATTGATGGCAACTCTACTACTAGCTACGAAAAATATGATGAACAGTTTTTGGAAGATTATTTAGGAGTTGATCTGAAAGATGCTGGAGACTACTGTTTTATGGTCCGAATGGATGAAAATTTCATAAGTGCTGCTGGTGATAGTGCAGATACAATAACTGGTGAAAATAAAGAGTTCGAGGTTTGGGCAGTATTGCGAGGTGAAACAACCTCAGTTACAGTAGAGGGTATTCCTGATGCAACATGTAATACAGCATTAGAAAAGCTTGACTCATCAGGCTGGGTTGATAGAGAAGACCGTTCAGGACTAGTTGTGGTTCTACGTTATCCACCAACAAAAAATGATTTAGCCAATGAAACAAGAGAAGGACGAACTCAGGTTTTAATGGACTGGAATAACGGCATATCAATATCTGATGCAATGATCCCAAAATAGGATCCATAATTGTGACAATTAGCCCAAAAAGCAAAGGATTTACCCTTATAGAAGTAATGATAGGTATGATCCTTACCGGAATTTTAGCCATGGGCATGATGGGCCTTTGGAGCATGATTGGTGACCAGTTTTTCCGTCTTACTATAAGGCAAAAAGCAATTTTTGTGCTGCATGGTGAAATGGAAAGGCTATCTGCTCTGTATAGATATAAAAACTTCCAAACTCAAGATGAAGATATAACAATTCCTAACGGAAACCCTGGCCATATCCATAATCTAAACACAAATGCATTAATAACAAATTCAGAGATTGTGGTAGTAGAAGAAACAAACGACACAAATGTAACCAAAGCATCATTTCTTCTTGGCCAAATTCTCTTCATGAATTACACATTAGAAACAGACAAAAACTTTGTTTGGATAGATAGAGACAGAGATGTAACTGCAAGGATTTACTGGGAAACAACTCCTATAGACAATCAAGAACCTTCTCCAACAAATTACGAATGTCACAATAATAGTGGTGCTTGTTACCTGCTAAATTTAACTCTTGAATATCCATTTCGCTTCAATGAATCTACCAATCCGGCAGAAATTATTGATACATGGGGCGCAACAAAAACAGTAACCCTGCAAACAATAGTTGGAGGGCGTTAATTGGATAATATAATTTCTAAAAGCAGGGAGTCTGGCTTTACAATTATAGAACTACTAGTAGCTGGTACACTTTTTTTGCTGTTATCTTTAGCTCTACTACAGATAATGCTTCATGGTGAAAAAATTACTGAAACTATGATAAGCCAAACCATAAAAAACAGTCAGGCTAGAGAACTTTTTGACTTGTTAGCATTTGGAGTTAGTGACGCATCAGGTTATCATGGTTCTGAGAATACTGACCCAATCTTAGTTGTGACAAATCCTGATGTTGCAACAAGCCAATTCCCTACAAATCTAAGACTTAAACTAGGCAGTAGCGATTACGAGACACAATCATTGGGTAACACAGAGTTTGAAATAAACTGTACTTCTGTTAATGATAGGCTCAAATCATGTGACTCTATTGGAAAGGTAGTAAATGTTGGTGGTTATATAGATAGTTTCAATCAAAATAGTGTAAGGCAGGTTAATGCTAGAACATTTGAAATAGACTTTACAATTATTGATCCACATATGGTTCCAAGGGATGATAAAGAAGCGTTATATACAAAAAGTGAGTATTCAGAATCCTACTGGACTATTTTCACAATGAACAAGGATAACCCATGATTTGCTACACCAAAAAAGCATATAACCAACAGGGTAGCATTTTGGTTACTATCATGGTGGTTATGGTATTGGTTATGGGGCTTGCTTCTGCTCTTATAGAGCACTTTGCAGTAACCGAAGCAAGAGCTGTGGAAGACAGCTTAGCAAAAATTAGGGTCCACTGGGGAATGTCTGGAATGGTTGATTATGCTCTTAGCCGGGCCAAAGCTACCGGAGATTCAATAAGTACAACTGATGGCGATGATAATGATACAGATGTTACAGATAGCAAAATTTCACAAATTAATAATTTTTTTGATGAGCTAGATGCTGATACAGGTGACGATGATAGGATATATAGGTTTATATATGATACAAACTATATGTTAGATTTTACTGGTAAAACAAGTATTAATACCAGCAATACTGGAAATGATGGACGACTATTTTTTACTATAAGCCTTGATACCATCCCTACTCCTTCTGCACCATCGATCTCTAACCTGAACTCTCGAATAAACGATTTAACTGTGGATTTCTGTATCGCTTCAACAGGAGCAATATTATCAACTTCTTGCACAGTGCTAGCAACAAACGAAGGTGATAGCAATATTATAAGCTATACAAGATTCTAACCTCGAGACCACCATCCTTTTGAAAATGTTATCAAAACCCTATATAGTTTTACTTTTGAAGTAGAGATATCAAACATTTATTTATAAACTTTAAAGAAACAAATACTAGGTTTCATTAATTATTTAGTTACAGATTAATAAATAGCTGACACTTAAAAATAAGATATAAATTATCAACTCAAATATTATTAATTTACATTAATTCTTCACATTTTTGTAAACACAATATAACAATCATATTAATACAAATTAACATACCGCTAACTTTGTTAATTAAGAGCAATAACTAAAAATTATATAGTAAAAAAACCTATATATATGTTATACTTCGCCTCTTACTTACTATTATTAATTAATATAGTTTCAATAATACACAATATCGTTGCCAATATTTGTTGTAAGGGGCAACATACAAATGGAAAGTAGGGGCTGATGGGTATCTTTTCTTTTGGTAAAAAAAATAAAAAAAAGCAAGATAGTGCTGTAGAAAGTGTTGATATTAAAGTTAAAAAACACCTATACCTGCATGTCAGCCCTATGGGGTGGAAAAGTCTTTTTTTAGATGAAACAGGAAAACAAGTTGGACCTCCTGGTTCATGGGCTGAAAACAGTGATGAAGTTGATAATGATAAAAGGATGGAAAACAGCCTAAAAGATGTTGTCCAATCATTATCATCTCAATTAAATAAATCTGATAAAATTTTTCTGCTTATAGATGGGGCTAGCGTTAGCTTTTCTGACAACAAGCCTCCCCCCCTCGTTGCTCATAGTGGGTTGATGGCTCGCAAGTTTGGTGAAGATTTATTAAATAGCCCAGAAGTAACATTTGGTTTTGCAGAATTTCCAATTGTTAAAGGGACCATTCACGAAAAAAGACATGGTTTATATGCCTTTGCTGATGCTCAACTAATTCGTAGTACTTTAGCACTTCTTGATAAAGATGGCTTTAAAGTAATTGAAATGATTCCTAAAAGCTACATGATGGTGCAGCGGGCATTTATATTTCCTGACGCTCCTTATGGAGCAATTCAAATAGAGTCTTACTCCTCCACAATCGTCCTGGTAAACCCTTTCCTTGGCACAGTTGTAATACGCCATATTCCAGTTGGTGTTTTGACATTTGCAACTGCTGTTGCAAAAAAAATTATGATGGACGTAAATGATACCTTGAAGGCATTAGGTCAAGGTAACAAAATGAAGGAGGTATACGGCAACAAAGATAAGCCAGATACTAAAACAGATATTTCATTACACCAATCAACACAAGCACAAGCCATACAACCTCATGCATTGGCTCTTCTTTCTGAATTCAATGAAACAATACAATTTTTCACATACCAAAGAGTGTCTGGCATACCTGCAAAGTTTGAGACTTTTGGCGAAATTGACCGCATCTCAGGTCTAAGAGAGTGGCTAGAAAAACATTTAGATGAACAGTTGAATGTAAAGTTAGAACAAGGCCCCAACTTACTTGAAATATATTCGAAAGCTGAACGCCCCATGCCCTGCAACCTTCTTAAAGGTTCAGATAAAAGCCTGCTAACTATTGGTCGCAATCATTTTCACTATACTGAAAATAGAGGTTTTATTCCCCAAAAGGAATTTAATAAACAAAAACCTCTTGGGGGCAAAAAAAATGAAAGTGAAAAAGATCAAAAAGATGCAAAATCATCATCTCGTAACCGTAGACGACTCAACAAGTCTGGTGGCAAAGGTGGGGGTCGTAATAGAGGAGGCAAAAGTTCTGAATCTTTTTCTCTATCCACTCTATTCAGCAGTTTTTCAAAGAAAGGTGGGAGAGCTGAAGTAAGTAAAGATTTAGATGAAGAGCAACAAGATAGACAATATTTTGCACTTTTTGGTCTGTTATTTTTTGCTATTTTATATTGGGGGTGGAATGAAACAGAAATATTGCAAAAAAGATACAATAACTATTCTGCCTCTTTCCTCCAAAACCGGCATAGCCATGCAAACTTACTTAAGCAAGTTAGAGAAGTAAATAACAATATAAATGGTGTGGCTAGTACTGAAAATCTTACAAAAATTCTTTGGACTGAAAAATTTCTCTCACTAGCACGATTAATGGACAATCATATTTGGCTGACTGACATATATTTGGGTAAAGAAAATCGCCAAGTAAGAGGAGCAAATGTAGAGAGTACTAAAATGGTTATTGAAGGCCGTGTTCTTCCATCTACTATTGGTCATATTAGAAAAATTGCAATATACCTCGATAAAATCCTGCAAGATAAAAATGGTTTTATGAGCGATTTTAGAACTATCACTTTTGAAGGGGCAGAACTAGAAGGAATGGAAAATGATGCAATAATTAATTTCACATTTCAAGCTTGGTACGATAAAAACAAAAGGATTGAGTTTCTACAAAGCAATCCTGACCAAATCGATATTAGCAAGAAAAAGAAACAGCCAGGGCTAGAAGAGATGAAAGTTAACATCAATAAACATAACCAGCAATTGGCCCCTCTGGTTGGTGGAAAGAAAAAACGGTAAAATACTATGGATGAATTTATAAATAAATATCGGCGTTTTCTATTATCTTCAATTTTTATGTTAGCTGGGCTGTTAACCGCAGGTTATTCAGTTCACTATTCCAAACTCCAGGCTTATTTTTCTGACATGAAAATTGCTAATACCAGGATACAATCTGAAAGTTATACTTTAAAAAATGAGATGAAAAAAATAGTTAGTGATGCTAATAAAAAGGCAACAGGCATTAGCTATTCCCCTACATTTCTACAAAATATTAATGAAATTGCCAGAAATAACGATGTAATTATCCATAGGTTATTACCAGACACAGAAAAGCAGCTGAAATTTTCGTTAGAAATTATTACTGACTACTATACATTTATTGTTTTCATATCTGAATTAGAATCATTAGACACAATACTTGATGATATTCAGGTCCATCCTTATGACTCTAGCGTAAACCCACCGTTACATGCTATTTCATTTAGCATAATACCCCGTAACGATGCCAAACCAATGGCAGGAAAAAGAATAGCAAAGTTAAAGGAAGAAGTTCATCAAAAAGATAAACGAAACCCATTTCAGAGATTTGCCTTTGACTCTAAACGTAGAAAAATAAGCCCGGTTATAGACCTTACTTGGGTATATAAACTAGGAGGTATCGGTATAGCCCAAAACGGCCAACAATACGCAACTATTAATCATCAAAACTACCAAGTTGGTGACTCAATGGACGGTCGTAAAGTAACAAAAATTTCTGCTGACAAAGTATATTTTGAGAAAAAGAGTAAGCGTGGGACAGCTAGGTTTACTCTATCATTCAGAAAAAAAGGTAAGAAAAGATAGAGTTTAACTTTGATAGACATTATGTATTGACCTGCCCGCCCTCAAGATCGTGGGTTACAATTGGGGA
>JADGBW010000172.1 GCA_015231305.1 Magnetococcales bacterium
TATTGGTGGTCTTTTTTCTCAATTTATGATGTTTGGTATTATTGCCGTAGGTGGCCCAGCAGTTATGGATGGCACTATGACTCTAGGAACCCTTACCGCTTGCACTCTTTTAGGTGGCAGGGCGTTGCAGCCTATCCAGAGCGCTGGTGGTTTTTGGATGCGTTTTGCCAATGCTAAAATGGCGAGAAAACAGCTTCAAGAGTTAGCAGAGCTACCCTTAGAGTTTAAACCAGATATGCCCACATTCCCTAAAGAGTTGGAAGGGCAGGTAAAATTAGATAGTGTCTCGTTTCGTTATTCTGAAGAGACCCCTTATCTTCTAAAAGACGTTAATATTTCTTTAGCAGCCAATAAAATGGTTGGTATTTCTGGCAGCAGTGCAGTTGGCACTACAACACTTGCCTATATATTAATGGGTATTTTAAAACCAGAGAGCGGTACTGTATATCTTGACGATTATAATTTAGCAGAGTGGAACACAAGCAACCTTCATGGGCGCATAGAATATTTACCACAAAATGGTGTGCTGTTTTCAGGTTCTATAATTGATAATATTGCCATGTTCAACCCTTTAAACAGAGCAGCAGCTCAAGATGCAGCAGCCCTTTTTGGGTTGGATGAGTTGGTTTCTAATTTAGCTCAAGGTTATGAAACCACCGTTACCAGTCAATCCAACGATACAATGCCCACAGGGTTGATCCAAAAAATTGCCATAGCTCGTGCATTTGTTCTAAGGCCTAGAATTCTGCTTTTTGATAAGTCTAACGTAGCTATGGATAGAGAGAGTGAAGATATTTTTCTGGACTTTTTTAAACGTATGAAAGGTCGTAGCACAATAATTTTAATTTCAAACCAGCCCAACCTTCTATCGTTGTGTGATGAGCACTATCTATTAGAAGATAAAAGCTTAATACACCCTGACGACTCAAAGCTTTTGGAAGTTGACTCTAACACTTCCAAAGAGAAAAGGAGCTAAGGGTATGAAAGAGGAAAACTGGACCCGTTGGATAGTGCAAACCGCCCGGAGCTGGAACGACATAAGTGAGGTAATAAAACAGACCGGAATTGAGAAAATTGATAATGATCACAAGATTTTAATTGAAAGTGCCTTAGAGCTAAACCGGCTAATTGAGGCATTTGAGAGTGATAATGTCAATTTAGCCATGATAAAAAAAGAGGCGGCATTTTTAGAGAAGGTCTATAATATTTGGAATAAACATCTGCAACGTGAAGAGGCCCTTATAAAAAAATTTGGCCTTAAAAATTTAGGTAAGCAAAAAGACCAACACCGTAAATTTTTAACCCTCCTAGATACCTTTATTAATGACTTTAAGTCGGGCCGTTTGTGGGTTTCTGTCAACCTTAAAATGTCAGTTTTAGAGTGGGTAGTTAACCACATAAACACTATAGATTATGAAACATTTTGTCTGGATAACTGGATGCCAATAGTGGTTGAAAATGCAACTACTTGGGAAGATGTTACCGATTTAATTAACAGTACAACCCTACACATGTTAGATGATCAGCATAAAGATTTAATTGATTTGACATTAACTATAAACCCTTTAATTGACCGTTGGGATAGCGGGGAGAAAACCGTTATAAATTCTGAAGATGGTGCTGCACTTATAAAAAGAATAGAGCAGTATGCTGTAAGCCATTTTCAACATGAAGAGGAGTTCATAGCAAAAAACGGGATTGCAGGTATAGAAAGACAAAAGTTTGAACATGAAAAGTTTGTAGATTCACTGCTTTTGCTAGAGAAAAAAACCTTAGCTGGTGAAGAGCTAAACCCTCGGCAAATAAAGATAGATATCATGGTGTGGTGGATTGAACATATCAATAAAATTGATATGGACACCTTTAAATTAGAGAGCTGGACCGGGGTATTTCTATCGGATACAGACTCTTGGGCTAACCTTGCTGACATTGTGCGTACCACAGGTGTAGATAAGTTAGATGAAGAGCATAAAGAGCTTATTTTATTAACCTTAAAATTTAATAAAATTATTGATGAAGTTGCACAAACAGAGATAACCCAAGAGCTAAGAGATGCAGGTCTTTTGATATTGGACGAGTTGTACCAGTTTTCTAAAAATCATTTTGAAGGGGAAATAGAATTTATTAAGAAAAACAACATTCCAGGTTTGGCAAAGCAGGAGACAGCCCATAAATATTTTTTAGATATGCTTTTAGAGATGCAAGAGGATATAAGATCAAAAAGAATTGTTTTTTCCCCTCGTATAAAATCTAAAATTATTGGTTGGTGGAATGATCATATCAACTATACCGATTATGAAACATTTAAACTGGAAAATTGGGCTGAAGGTCTTTTTAAATCGGCAACCAAGTTTGAAGAGGTCGCACCTATAATTAAACAGATCAAAATAGATCCATTTGATGATGATCATAAAGACTTAGTGGTTTTAACTTTTAATCTTTGTGAATTGTTAAGCAATAATACAAATGCAACTACTTATAATATAAGCAAAATTCTTGTTGATATCCATGGTTTGTCAGTGGCCCACTTTCATAGGGAAGAGGCCTATATGACAAAAAACGAAATTGTCGGTCGAGAGGCTCACCAAGATAAGCACAAAACTTTTTTAGCTGATTTGCAAAATTATATTAAAAAACCAGAGTCCTTAAACAGTGATGATGGAGAAAATTTTAAACTCTGGATGTTTAACTGGTGGATAGACCACATTAATGAGGTTGATTATCATACATTTAGGGTAGATGCCAATGTTTGATAATTTGTTGAAAATCTATATTGCCATCATCTTTAGTAAAACCCACTACATAAACATTTTCAATAGGGTGGGGTTATGACTACTAAAGAGCACACATTGCAGAATGATCTATTTGTACCAGAGACAGATTTAGCAAGTTGTCTTTTGCCTCTGCTTGATGCTTTAGGCTGGCGGGGAAGCCAAAGCCAGTTATTTGAAGCGTTGCCACACCAACCCAACAATTTGAACATGAGCGACATGCTTAATGTTCTTGCTAGCCTTAAATTTGCTAGTAAATCTCTTAATACCTCTTTAGATAAAATTGACCATCGTTTATTGCCTTGTCTGTTTGTTCCTAAAAATGAATCGGCTAAGGTTTTGCTAAAAGGGGCAGGTGATGAATTTTTGGCTTATGATGGAGTTTCTTGTGGTTTTAGTCAGTTGCCCAAAAAACGGGTATCTGGAGAAGCATATTTCTTTCAGGCTGTAAAAGTAGAACAAACATCCTTGTTAACAAAGCAGAAAGATTGGTTTCATATTGTCCTTGCTAGGTTTTCAAGTGTAATGATGCTGGCTTTGATAATAAGCTGCATTTTAAGTTTAATTGCTTTGGCATCTCCGCTGTTTATAAAAACGGTTTATGATCAGGTGCTATCAGGAAGATCAGCAGAAACCCTTTATTTATTTGTATCTGGGGCTGGTATCTTCTTTTTTGCAGAGTCTCTTTTTCGTTTTTTACGTACTAACCTATTGGGCTTTGTTAGTGTTCGACTTAGCAATGTTGTTGGTACCGAGCTATTGCGACGTATCCTATTTTTACCAGCAGCTTTTACAGAGGCAGCAAGCTTAGGTGCTCAAGTTTCAAGAATCCGTGACTTTGAAACAATTCGCGACTTTTTTTCCGGCCCAGCTGTTGTAGCTCTGTTTGAGTTGCCATTTGTTACTTTGCTTCTATTTGGCATGTATCTACTCACAGGCCCCCTTGTATATGTGCCTATTGCTGCAATTGTGTTGTTTATAGTATTAGGGCTTATTATTTTCCCCATAATACAGAAGAGCAATTCCAAGACATCTGTTGCGGTTTCTAAGAAAAAACAGTTTTTAGTGGAGATGCTCTCTAACGTACGTGCTATAAAATATACCGGAACTCGCCACTACTGGTTAGCCAAGTATAAAGAATTATCAGCCCAAGCTGCCATGCACTCTTTTAACTCTGGCAATATCACGACACTAATAAATACTCTATCTCAAACCCTTGTTACAGTTGCAGGACTTTTAACTGTGGCTTTTGGCGTGTTAAGTGTTTTAGATGGCAACCTTAGCATGGGTGGTCTAATGGCAGCAATGTTGTTGGTCTGGCGTATTTTAGCCCCCTTACGAACCGGGTTTGGGGTGTTGACCCAGGTTGGCAAAATTTACAAAAGTATCGAGCAGGTAAACCGTTTGATGAATATGCGAATGGAGAGAAACCTGGAGGCTGAAACCAATGTTGTGCGCCATTTTAAAGGTTTTGTCTCTTTCTCTCAGGTTTCAATTCGCTATACCTCTGATGCCCACCCTGCATTGCTTGGGGTAAATTTTAATCTTAACCATGGTGAGTCTCTGTTGGTGGTTGGTCACGATGGGGCAGGAAAGTCTACCATCTTAAAACTGATTTTGGGTATGTATCATCCTCAAGCTGGTAGAGTTTTATTAGACAATCAAAACGTTAAACAGATCGACTCTCAAGAACTACGCAGAGCTGTAGGTTATGCTCCTCAGAGTGATACTTTTTTTTATGAGCAGATAGCGCAAAATATGCGGTTTGCAGACCCTGCTGCATCGGATGAAAGGTTACGACAGGCCGCGGAAAAAGTTGGAATATTAGAGGAAATTGAAGCGCTTCCTGAAGGTTTTAATACCCGTATTGGCGATAACAATATAGCCCAGCTATCGGCTTCATTTCAAAGAAGGCTGAGTTTAGCCAGGGTGCTGTTAAAGGAGAGTTCAATCCTGTTGTTTGATGAGCCAGAACATGGACTTAACTCTGTGCAAGAGAATAAATTTATAGATACCTTAAAAAAATTAAAAGGAGAGAAAACAGTGATAATTACCAGTCCGCGCACTAGGTACTTTGCTATCGCTGATTATATCCTTTGGTTGGATAATGGGCGTGTAAGGGATTATGGCCCTAAAAAGCAGGTGATACCTGCATATCTAAAAGCGATGGCCAGTAAATAATGCAAAGGAGCTCCCATGGCAACAAAAGTTAGATTAAGTGATCGCAATGCCAACCATCTAGCAAAATCGGTACTGTTAGAAGAGAGCGGAAGCCCTATAATTGTTAGGTTGGTAATTGCTTCAGGCATTATTTTGCTGATTGTATTTTTTGTCTGGTCCTATTTTATGGAGCTAGATGAAGTAGCTCGTGCCTCAGGTAAAATTATTCCTGTTGGGCATGTAAAAAAAGTGCAGCATTTAGGTGGGGGAAAAATAAAAGAGATACTGGTAAAAGATGGTGATTTTGTTAAAGAAGGACAAGTTCTTTTGCGCCTTAACCCTGAAAATAGTCAGTCACAGATGGACCAGTCCAACATACCTATAAAAAGTTTGCCTGCCAAAATAGCTCGACTAGAGGCATTCATAGATGGTGTAGAGCCTGATTTCTCGAAAGTTTTGGATAAACAAGCTGTTAAAAATGAACAACGACAATATCTCCAGACCATACGCTCTCTAAAATTACAAAGGGCTATTTTAAATAATCAAGCACTACAGACAAAGGCAGAGTTAGAAGAGTTGAGAGAGCTTGAAAAAGCCGAGAGAAAACAACTGTCTTACCTACAAGAAGAGATGGTTATGCGTGAAAAGCTATTTAAAAAAGGGCTTAATGCCAAGCCACTTTATCTCTCTTTGCAACGTAATTTAAGTGAAATCGAAGGAGAACTTGCCCAGATTCCCCCAAGAAAACGCAAACTACGAGAGAAAATAAAAGAGATTAACAATCAAATTTTACAAAATAGCTCCAACGCCAATAAACAAGCACTAGATGAGTTAGCAGCTGCAAAAGAGTACTATGCCCAGTCCCAAGAGGTAGCTAAGCGCGACCGTAACTCTCTTTATAGTTTAGAGCTAAAAGCACCAGTTGAAGGGTATATTCACGGTTTAACCAAACATACTATTGGTGGGGTTATAACATCAGGTAGCACTATCCTTGAAATTGTGCCACTAAACCGCAGTTTAGAAGGTGAAATACAGATCTCATCAAAAGACATTGGTCATGTACGGGTAGGCCAAGTAGTAGTATTAAAATTTACCACCTACGACTTTGCCAGGTATGGAGGTCTTGAAGGAACCCTTAGAGATATATCAGCCACAACTGTTTTGGATGAGTCCGGTGAGCCGTATTATAAAGGGTTGGTCAGTTTAAATAAGGATTATCTGGGTGATAACCCAAACTCCCAAAAAGTATTACCAGGGCTAACACTGCAAGCCGATATTATAACAGGGCAAAAAACGGTATTAGAATACCTGCTAAAACCAATTTTTGCATCAGCAAGACAGGCATTACAGGAACGATAATTTAGAGTACGTGTCTATATAGTTTATTTAATAGAAACTACAAACTTGCTTGAGGATTATTATGGCCCAACAAGATGATGCACCTAAAAAGGATGAAAGTTCAGAGCTTGATGATTTTACTGTCCTGCTAGATGTTGAAAAGTCAGATCTTTCCGCAATAGAGCAAGATAAAATTGAGCCGGTTCATACAGTAACCCATGATGATGGCGTAAGATTGGCGGGTGCAATTCATAGCCAACAAGATCCTAAAGCTAATATTAGTAACGCAAGGGTAGCTACCCAAGATGGTAGTATAGAGTCCCAAAATTTTACTGATAATCCTCCTTCTCCATTAAACAGTGGTGAATATCAAGAGTCTCAAGATAATGCAGATACAACATCTATTTCTGCTAACGAAACTGAGCAAAAACCAAATGATAAACAAGATGTAGAAATAAAGCCTGATCTTGAACTAGAGTTTGAGCCAGAACTAACTCTACAACCAGAGGTAGAACAAGCAGCTAATACTGTACCAGAAACAGAGGCAGAACTAGTAGAAGAGCAAGACTCAGAACAAGAGCCTGATGATATATCTGAACCAATTACAATTTCTGAACAACCCCCAACTACCCCAGAAACTGAAACAGGATCAGAATCAACACCCCAACCAGAAGTGATATCCGAGCCCGAGCCTGAACTAGAGCCTGAACCAGAGCCTGAAACCGAGCCTGAGCCTGAGCCTGAGCCGGAACCAGAACCGGAGCCAGAACCAGAACCAGAACCAGAACCAGAACCTGAACCAGAGCCAGAACCAGAGCCGGAACCTGGGCCAGAACCAGAACCCAAGCCCAATCGAATGCTAGATTCACAATCAGAGC
>JADGBW010000001.1:0-23018 GCA_015231305.1 Magnetococcales bacterium
ACAGTGCAGCCTAATAAAACTATTTATTAGCTTGGCTTAACTGATAAAAAAATCATTAATTTCAAATAGGTTTATGTATTTTTTAATAAAATCAAAAGATAATTTACAAGGCTAAACATGCAATACCTTTATATATTCTATATAAATTTTTACTTAAATATATCACATATTTTAAATAATGTCGGATTTATCACTACATGGTCTGTTATACTTATAATTATCTTGGAATGGTTAAAATATTCTCAAGGTCCACCTGACCACTTCCTATAAGATACTATGTTTTAATAACAGTTACTTAAACCATTAAAATGACAATAATATATGGGAATAAATATCGTATTACAAAAAATTGAGAAGTGATGGAATAATCATGATATTTAATTCAATAGAAATCATGGCAGTTGTTGCTGCGTTAGTTATTGGCGGAGCGATAGTCTTTTTTATAATTTTTTTTAAGAAAAGAGAGACCCTAGAAAGCAGTAAAATAACTGAAAATACCATAGTGGAGTATAAGAGGAAATATCAACAACTCATGGATTGCGTCAATGATGCTATATTGGTTACAGATGAAGAGACAGACCGTATTATAGAAGCCAACAAAATGGCATCAGAATTGTTTGGAAGACCAGTTACAGAAATTATTGGCATGTATCAAAATGAACTATACCCAGATGATAGAAAAAAAGAGTATAAAGAGATTTTTCGCTTAAAAGATAAGACACATGGTAAGAAAAGTGACATTTTTATAGTTAATAATAATGGTGACGTTGTCCCAGTTGAAATTAGTACCTCCACAATAGAAATAAATAACAAAAAAATGTTACTGGGTATTTTTCGGAACATTTCTGAAAGAAAGCACAATGAAAAAATTCGGAAACGTGAACAGCAAAAAAAGGTTGCCATAAATCACCTTTTTCAATCGTTACTCAAACACCACTCATTCCAAGACACTCTAAATACAGCCCTAACGCAAATTATTTTTGGCTCTTGGATTAACACCAAAGAGAAGGGTTCAATTTATATTTTTGACGAAAAAAAAGGTGAATTAATTATTTCAGCTCAGGTAGGCATGAGTGAAGAAGCGTTAATAGAATGTTCACGTGTGCCTATGGGAAAATGTTTATGTGGCAAAGCCGCTAAGACCAAACAAATTATATATTCAAACGGTATTGATGATAACCATGAGATAAATTATTACGGCATGCAACCTCATGGGCATTATTGTGTTCCCATATTATCTCACAACAAATTAATTGGTGTTATAAACCTCTATTTGTCGGTTGGGCACATTAAAGACCCAGAAGAAGAAGAGTTTTTATTAGTTATGGCAAACTCCTTGGCTGGAGTTATTGAAAAACATCAAACAGACCAAAAACTAGAACAAGCAAAAAAAATAGCTGAAGATGCCAACCTAGCTAAAAGCGAATTTGTTGCAAACATGAGCCATGAAATAAGAACCCCAATGAATGCTGTAATTGGTATGTCACAACTAATTGCTCAAACCGAGCTTTCTTATAAACAACAAGATTATGTAGGAAAATTAGGCTTAGCATCACAGACTCTACTTGGCATTATTGATAACATTCTTGATTTCTCAAAAATTGAAGCTAGAAAACTTAAACTTGAATTTGCAAATTTTCATTTAAATGATGTGATAAATAGTGTCATGGCTGTAGTTGATAAAAAAGCTAGTAGCAAAAAATTACAAATAATCACATCTATACCCTCAAGTGTACCAACAGCTCTTATTGGTGACTCTCTTCGTTTAGGGCAGATATTGAGCAACCTACTTACAAATGCAGTTAAATTTACTGATTCTGGAAAAATAATTTTATCAGTTAAAGTTCTGCATGAAGCACCAAACATAGTACGATTTGCTTTTTGCATACAAGATACCGGTATAGGTATGACACCATTGCAACAAAAAAACCTTTTTCAACCATTTCATCAAGCCGACACATCTACAACCAGACAATATGGTGGAACAGGTCTGGGTTTAGCTATATGTAAAGAACTTGTTGGGATGATGGGAGGAAAAATTCAGGTAGTTAGCACCCCCAACCAAGGCACTACTGTTCTTTTTTCTGTTGCTTTTGGGCAGCAGTTAAACCTTATAAAAAGCAACTTAACTCCCCCAAAAGAGCTACATAATATGCGAATATTGGTAGTAAACGACCATGCCCCATCTCGCGCTCTGCTTATGTCGTACCTTCGCTCTTTTTCATTTTTAGTTGATGAGGCATCTTCTGGAGAAGAAGCTTTAGAAAAATTGATAAATTCTAATAAAAAGAAAAAAGATAGTTATAGATTGATTCTCATGGATTGGCGTATGCCAGGAATGGATGGCATACAAACATCAATGAAGATACGAAACAACCCTACTATATCCCCTTCTCCCTATATTATTTTGGTTACAGCTTTTGGACGAGAAGAGATAGTCTTACAAACAGAAGAAGCTGGCCTTAACGGCTATCTATTTTATCCATTGGGTAAATCTATGTTGTTTGACACAATTATGGAGGTATTTAATAAAGAGGCTAGGTCTTATCGTCCTCTACCACAAGATAATTTAGAGGACAAAGAAAAATTACTAGCTATTCGTGGGGCAAAAGTATTGTTGGTTGAAGATAATGAAATTAACCAGCAAGTTGCTAGTGAAATATTTGAAAAAGCTGGGCTTAAAGTAGACTGTGCTGATGATGGCCAGGAAGCTGTAGATATGATAACTAACTCTATAAGTAATTATGATGCGGTTTTTATGGATATTCAGATGCCGAAGTTGGACGGCTATGAGGCTACTAAAAAAATCCGTGAAAAACATGATAAATCTACGCTACCTATCATCGCCATGACCGCAAATGCAATGTCGGGGGATCGAGAAAAAAGTATAAGTTGTGGCATGAACGATCATATTAACAAACCATATGAAGTGAAAGATATACACAAATGTCTATTACAATGGATAGAACCAAAATTAAGAGCAGCACCAGATATAATGGATGATAAAGAAAGTACAACATTAGAAGAGGCTATTGTGTTACCTGAAAAATTACCTGGGTTAGACATAAAAGATGCTATGCAAAGGATGGAAGGAGATAAGGAGCTATACCAAAAACTTTTAGGTAATTTCATCAAAAACAATAAAGATACTTCAGTAAAAATTAAAAACTCCATCGAGTCTGGTGATTATAGCCAAGCTCTTAAACTTCTCCACTCTTTAAAAGGTACTGCAGGCAACCTTTCTGCTAAAGGTCTATCTAAAATAGCAACAACGATGGAAGCTGCAATTAAAAATAACGATACTAACGGACTACTTGAACCGTTGGAGCAACTCTTTCAAGAGATTGACAAGATAATAGATTCTAAGAGAGTTATTGATTTAAATACTAACAATAAAATTGCAGTAAAACCTGTTGCTTTAGGAGGTCACCAACTAGTAAATATATTAAAAGAGCTGATGCAAGCTTTGGAAATTAAAGACTTAGAAGCAGAAAGTCTATTGGTAGCAACAAAAGAGATTTTGGGTGATGAATGTTGTAAAACTGAGATCGAAAGCCTATCAAGTAAAATTGAGCACCTAGACTTTGAAAACGCCCAAAAGCAGTTGAACATTATTATAAAGTCACTTGGCATTTCATTGGACTAATAAATTTTGATATATAAAATATTACAACAAACTATACAAATATAATTTTAGAAAATTGAAGACATTTTTTTTAACTGTTAAAATTACAAAAAATATTTGAAAATATATTGTTAAACAGAAGACAATATCTAAAAAATTTTTTCAGATACTTAATAGAGGAAAAATTATGAATAAAATGACAAAAGCATCGGATCTGCTTGTTAGATCTTTAGAGGCAGAAGGTGTTTCTTACATATTTGCAGTACCTGGAGAAGAAAACCTTGATTTAGTTGAGTCGTTAAGAACATCCAGCATAGAGTTAATATTAACCCGTCATGAACAAGGCGCAGCATTTATGGCTGCTACATATGGCCGTTTGACTGGTAAGGCTGGTGTTTGCATGGCTACCCTAGGACCTGGAGCTACTAACTTTGCCACCCCAGCAGCCTATGCTCATTTGGGTGGTATGCCACTTATCATGATCACCGGGCAAAAACCTATTAAAAAATCAAAACAGGGGCAGTTTCAAATTATCGATGTGGTTGGTCTGTTTGACCCTATCTGTAAAATGTCCAAACAGATTGTTCACGGTAATACTATCCCCGCTTTGGTACGAGAAGCATTTCGTATAGCAGAAGAAGAACGACCAGGTGCAGTACTTTTAGAGCTACCTGAAGATATTGCAGCAGAAGATACTGATGCTCCAGTTCTTCCCCCTCACCCTCGTCATTATGCAGTTGCTGATGAGGCTGTACTAGAAGAGGCAGTTAACCTAATAAAAAATGCTAAAATGCCGTTAATATTAATTGGTGCAGGGGCAAACCGTCGAGAAGCCCAGAGGTCTTTGAGAAAATTTGTCCATACTTCACGGATACCATTTTTTAATACCCAAATGGGTAAGGGTGTTGTTGATGAACGTTCCGAACTCTTCATGGGTACGGCTGCCCTCTCCTCTGGTGACTATCTACACTGTGCAATTGACCGTTCAGATTTGATAATTAATATTGGGCACGATGTAGTAGAAAAACCACCATTTTTTATGGATGCAAATGGCAAACATGTTATCCATATAAATTATAAATCAGCGCAAGTTGATCAGGTGTATTTTCCACAAGTTGAAGTAGTAGGCGATCTTGCCCGCTCTATAGAGCGATTAAACGAAAAACTTGGGGGAGAAGTAAATTTTGATAGAGCTTATTTTATGAGAATTAGTGAAGATGTTGACATCCATATGAAACACGGTATGGATGATTCTCGTTTTCCTATTATTCCCCAGCGTATAGTAGGTGATACCAGAAAGGTAATGGGCGAAAAAGATATCATAGCACTGGATAACGGTATATATAAGCTTTGGTTTGCCCGTAACTATAAAGCATACAACCCCAATACCGTACTATTAGATAACGCTCTTGCCACAATGGGAGCAGGACTACCTTCAGCCATGATGGCTGCTATGTTAAACCCCAAAAGACGAGTTATGGCTATATGTGGAGATGGTGGGTTTATGATGAACTCACAAGAGATGGAAACTGCGGTTAGGCTAGGGTTAAACCTTGTTGTTACTGTTTTAAATGATGGCTCTTACGGTATGATAAGATGGAAGCAAAAAGCTGCTGGGTTTGATGATTGGGGACTAAAATATGGCAACCCAGATTTTGTAATGTATGCCAAAAGCTATGGTGCAGTCGGTCACAGGGTAGAGAAGGTAGATGACCTAATACCAATTTTAGAAAAAGCCTTTGAAGCTGGTGGTGTACACCTTATAGATGTACCTGTAGATTATTCTGAAAACCAGAAAGTATTAATAGATGAACTAGAACAAAAGACTTGTTTATTATGAATAACTCAACAAAAAACATAGAACTTGAAGTAGTTAACCCATTTAATTTAACAGCTATTGGTTCAGTACCATTGACCACATGGCAAACAGTTGATGGCTACCTTGAATGCGCACACAATTTATTTCGCAAACGTTCTAACTGGCTGCCAGCATTTAAACGTATTGAGATTTTAAACAAAGCCGCTAAAATAATGGGTGAGAGAGCCGAAGAGCTTGCCTTTCTAATTGCCAACGAAGGTGGCAAACCCCTATTAGATGCTCGTATAGAGGTAACAAGAGCCATTGATGGTATGGGTTTATGTACAAAAGAGCTATCTCACATGACAGGCAGTGAGATTCCTATGGACCTAACAGCTGCTGGGTCTGGACGCATTGCCTTTACTAGCCGAGAACCCATAGGCCCTGTTGTAGCTGTTTCTGCCTTCAACCATCCACTAAATTTAATTGTCCATCAAGTTGCACCTGCTGTTGCGGTTGGTTGCCCAGTGCTTATCAAACCAGCAGGAGACACTCCACTTTCATGCAAGACTTTTGTTGATATATTGTATGAAGCGGGACTTCCTGAGGAGTGGTGCAGATTTGTAGCCTGCGATAATGCAACTGCCCAAAAAATGATCACTGATTCTCGTGTTGCTTTTTTCTCTTTTATTGGCTCTGGAAGGGTTGGGTGGATGTTACGGTCCAACTTAGCCCCTGGTACTCGCTGCGCATTAGAACATGGAGGGGTTGCCCCAGTAATTGTAGATAAAAGTGCCGATTTAACAACCATGCTGCCAAGCTTAATTAAAGGAGGATTCTACCATTCCGGTCAGGTTTGTGTATCTGTACAACGCATATATGCCCCTCAAGATATAGCTACAGAATTAGCACATAACTTAGCTGAAGCAGCTAAAAAGTTAATTGTTGGCAATGCTATAAATGAAGAGACACAGTGCGGGCCTTTGATTCGCCCTGACGAAGTTGATCGTGTAGCACAGTGGGTTGATGAAGCAAGACAAAGTGGTGCTAATATAATAACTGGTGGTAAAAAGTTGAGCAACACAACCTATGAACCAACAGTATTGTTAAACCCTGCACCTAACGCTAAAGTATCAACCAACGAGATATTCGGCCCTGCTATTTGTGTTTATAGTTATGAATCAATTGATGAGGCAATAACAAGAGCAAACAGTTTGCCATTTGCATTTCAAGCATCGGTATTTACCAAAAACCTAGATATTGCCATGAAAGCAGTTAGAGAGATTGATGCAACGGCAGTAATGGTAAATGATCACACAGCATTTAGGGTGGATTGGATGCCTTTTGCAGGTCGCAGAGAATCTGGCTATAACACCGGTGGCATTGGCTATACAATGCACGACATGACACAAGATAAAATGGCAGTTATCAAGCTATAAAGTTAGACAAGCTTGTTAATAATTTTATACAAATACTACCATGATAATTTTTGAAAAATAAAACTGTTTTAGCAATCTTGCCACTATGTTTTAAGGCAAGTTTATGGTTGGCAAAATTAATTGTAAAAACTGTAGGAGCAAGCTTCAATGCTCCTACAGTTATTTTACATTTTTTCCTTACTAAAATTATTTACGGATTTTTAGGAAGACGAGCTAGAGCATCTTTTATGGCCTCTTCTGGATATTCATAGTTTTCTAGCTCTCCAGCAAAATATTTATCATAAGATGCCATATCGAAATGCCCATGACCAGACAGGGTAAAGAAGATGGTTTTCTCCTCTCCACTCTCTTTACATACTAACGCCTCATCCATTGCGCTACGTACAGCATGGCAAGACTCAGGGGCAGGTATTATACCTTCAGCTTTAGCAAATGTTACTCCTGCTTCAAAAGTCTCTAATTGATGAACAGAACGAGCTTCTATTACTCCCTCATGCACCAACTGAGAAAGTAGTGCTGACTCACCATGATAACGTAGTCCGCCAGCATGTATACTAGGTGGCATAAAGTTGCTGCCTAAAGTGTACATTAAAGTTTGAGGTGTTAGGTTGGCTGTATCACCATAATCGTAAGCATAATGACCCCTTGTCATTGTTGGACAAGAGGCAGGCTCTACACCTATGAGACGAATATCCTTTCCTGCTGCTTTGTCGGCCAAAAATGGGAAGGCAGTTCCCGCAAAGTTTGAACCACCACCACAGCAACCAATAATAATATCAGGATAATCATTAGCTTTTTCAAACTGTTTTTTGGACTCTAGGCCAACAACAGTCTGATGCAATAAAACATGGTTTAAAACTGATCCCAAAGCATAGTTAGTATCGGCATTTGTAGCTGCCTCTTCTACCGCTTCAGAAATAGCCAAGCCAAGTGACCCAGGGTTATTAGGGTCTTCAGCTAAAGCAGCGCGACCTGCGTTGGTCATGTTGGTAGGACTGGCAAATACTTCTGCCCCCCATGTTTCCATCATAGAACGACGAAACGGCTTTTGCCCGTAGCTAACTTTCACCATGTAAACCCGCACATCAAGACCAAACATCTGACCAGCAAGAGCCATTGAAGAGCCCCATTGGCCTGCTCCAGTTTCAGTAGAAATACGCTTTATACCAGCCTGTTTATTGTAATAAGCTTGTGGTACAGCGGTATTTGGCTTGTGAGAACCAGCAGGGCTGACACCCTCATATTTATAATAAATTTTAGCTGGTGTTCCCAACATTTTTTCAAGACGTACAGCACGTTTTAAAGGGGCTGGTCGCCAAAGAGCATAAATCTCTCTCACTGGTTCTGGTATTTCAATCCATCTCTGGGGTGACATCTCTTGCTGAATTAGTGCCTCAGGGAATATAGCCAACAATGCTTCAGGAGAAATTGGTTTACCATCTGGTCCTAAAGGAGGAGCTGGGGGAGTTGGTAAATCAGGAATAACATTATACCAATGGGTTGGGATTTCTGACTCTTCAAGTAAAAATGTTGTTTTAGTCATGTTTTATTAGTCCTCTAACTCGTTATTATTTATATGCTTGTTGGTGTATTTCTAGGGAGCTATCAAATATTTTCATTATCTTTTGTTTTGTTTGGTAAGTGCTGATAAAGTATGCGACATACACCTTAAAGACACTTGCAACTAACAGCCACCCCACCCAAACCATGACTAGCCTTAATAACTAGTTTATTTAACAAAATTTAATAAATAGAAAAGATTTATAAAAATAATTATACCTTTTTTTGATTGAATGTTTTTTAAAACTGCTAAAAATATACTAGATATTAACAGTGATTATTTTTGACAACAAGTTAATCTTATCAACCTTAACACCTTCAAGCTAAATTAACTAAAAGATGCTCTAGTTGAAAGCAAGATGGATATTGTATATTATTGACTTTATTTTGGAAGGTACTAGGCACATTTAATTGTAAAGGATGACCCAATGGCCAAGATTAAATGTTTTAACTGTGAAGAAGAGATAAGCATACAGGACAAGTTTTGCCCTTTTTGTTCCGAAGAGCAAACAATAAACCATAATGTTAAACCTCAACCTAAGCCTAAGCAAAAACCAACCGAGCAAGTAAAAGCTCAAAAACAACCACAGCCTGAAACAAAAACCAGTACCCAAAAAAATAAGCCGACTAAGACCAAAAATACCCTTGATAATAAGTTACCAAAACATACAAAAAAACCAATTACTCCCTCAAAAGGTCAACCACCTAAAAAACCAATAAAAAAAATTGCGACTAAGCCTATCAAAAAAACTCAAGAAGATACTGTAAAAGATACTGTAAAAGATACTGATAAAAAAACAAATAAAGAACCGATAAAGCCTACAGCTATTGAAACGACACCAGACCCTAAAAATGATGAACATCATAAACAAGTTGTAAAAAAACATAAAAAAAAAGGTGGTATAGGGTGTAACACCATTTTATTAGGGTTTGCAGCTCTTTTAATTATTGGGTTTATTATAAAATATACTTTTACAGATGATAAAACAGAGGGAATTAAACTAGATGGACCAGGAACATTCGGTAGAACAGCAACTGGTAAAGATCCTGGAGATAATGCAACTAAGAGAAAGGCTAATATAAAAGCCTTAATTCCCACCATAAAAGCACTTAAGAAAAAAGGTGAAATAGAAAAAGCCTATCAACTGGCAAAACAAGGTGTCCAACATGACAGTAAAAATGTTAAATTGCTTACCTTGTTAGTACAACTTGCTAACATTAGAAATGAAAAAGTTGGAAACAGCCTGAGTAAAAAAGATAACCAAAAAAGCAAAAACAAAAAGCAACTTGCTGTAAAGTCTGAACTTAAACAGGCAACAGCTATGCTACTTAATCAATTAGATTCTCCTTGTAATAGACTGCTTGCAATTGGTGAAACTGATACAAAAGGAGAAATAGTTGCAACCTGTTCTCCTACTAAAAATAGCAACTACACCCAACGTTATATATTGGATACAAAAAAGGGAGAAGCTTGGGAAGATTAAGTTTATTAAAAGTGATTTATTAACTACTTTTTAATTATACTCAGGAAGGTATTTTTTTAAACTAGCCCAAGTTGAATATATAAAAAACCATCGAGTGTTTGTTTGTTAATTATGAGTAGCTTTAATGTGGAATTATATATGCTAAACAAAAAGTAGAACTACCCAAATAAAGCATAAAAAACGTGACGATGAAAATAAAAAATACTGTGACTAATTGCAGTCACTTAAGCATAGGTTTTTTGTTTATAGTCCTATTATTTTTTGGGGAAAAAGCCTATGGAGATGAGAGAATAATTTCAAAATGGCCCTCTCCTCTTGAAGTTGCTGTTCATATTATTCCTGCTGATGATAGCAAACACACAGCACAATTTATTAAAACTATAAATATTGATACTTTTCTTGGTTTAGAGTGGTTTTTTACTCGTAATGCTAAAGAACACGGCTTTGCATTGGAAAACCCTGTTAAACTACACCTTGCCCATAAACCATACACCTACCCACCATTTCCACCAAAAAAGCCAAATTTATTAACTGCTGTTTTTTGGTCTTTGCAAATTCGTTTTTGGGCTTACGGAATTGAGTATAAAGATGGATTAAAACCTGATATTCAACTATTTCTTTTATACCATGACCCTAAAACTACTAAACGTGTCCCCCACTCCTTTGGCTTTAACAAAGGGCGAATAGGAGTAGCAAATCTTTTTGCCTCAAAAGAAATGACAGCAAGCAACAAAGTTATAGTTGTTCACGAACTTCTACATACCCTAGGAGCATCAGATAAATATGATCTCTCCAATAATATGCCGCTATTTCCTAGTGGTTTTGCTGAGCCGAATAAAAGCCCCTTATACCCTCAAAAAAAAGGTGAGATAATGGGAGGCCGTATACCTATATCTGCAACCCATGCAACTATACCATTCGGACTTAGTCAAATAGATATTGGGGCTGCTACTGCAAAAGAAATTAATTGGATTAAATGATAAAGAAAAGCCTTTATTGAGGATATTAAATATCATGGAAAGGTATAAAACAATTTGTGCCTAGCTCTCTTAAAGGTTTTAGTTAAACCTGAACATACCCCACCTAAACAATGCCTATTTTCAACTTGTATCTTACCTTCTAAATTAAGATTTCAAACTTCTAACTTTTATTAACTTACAAAGCTCACATTTTTATATTTTTTGCTTTTGAAAAAGTCAACTTTATCCGATAAGGGTTGTAAGAAGAAAAATAATTCTTTAACGAAAGTATGTAACATGTATCGGGATAGTCATGTAGATTTAAAAACTCATATCCCATCAATATTATTATTTTTTTCTGGTTGTTTTACAGAAGCAGAAGCTGGAGACACTTTTACTGGAAGGAGATGATTTTCAACCTCCATTAAAAAGGTACTATTCTCTTAGTTTAAACCGTGGTCGCAAATGGTTATTAATTAAATTTATATCTCCTTGCACCATTTACTTATGCTAAAATAGGTTGAAATAGCCTAACAAAGTTACATGGCGGAAATTTAAATAACATTTAACTAAAATTTGGCTAGCATAGAAATTTGAAGGACCAATTATGACAAAATATTTTTGCAATGATTGTAAGGAACCTTTCGAAGGTAATACTAACAAGTGCCCTGGGTGTTGGTCTATTTGTGAAAAAGTAGAAAAAAAATCTGTAATTGGCAGCAAGATATCTAATGGGCTAGAAAAGCTATTTACATTTTTCACCAAGCTTTTACAATTGTTATCAACTAAACCAAATCACAGGTTACCTTAACAAATTTAGCAGATGATCATCCGAATAATAATATTACTGGTTATTGTCTTTGCTATTGTCTCATATATACTACGCAAGCGCGGAATAAAAATAGGTCTGACTAGAAGTGGAAAAACAGCTTTATTTAGAGGAGCTTTAATTGCTATAAGATTGTTATTGAGAAGAATTGGGCTGTGAGAAATATAGCCAAATATTTTAAATATTTGGGTTATCAAAATTAATATATAATTTCGTTTTCTTTGTACATCCAAGGAGCAAATATTTTTTCTTGCTCAACCAACATCCTAGCCACTGCAGTAATAGCCCGTTGCGCCTCCACAACCTCCCTTTTAGGCCTTGGCGGCATCATTGTTAACTCCTCTGTTAGAACATCCCCAGCCCTTTTAGACAAATTTTTAACAATTTTTGCAACAAACTTTTTATCTTCACCTTTTAGAGCAATTGTCAAAAGAGGTTTTGGGATCTCCTGCAATAAAATTGACAGATCTCTATCGGGTAACTTTTGCAGATCTTCAAAACGAAAAAGTTGTTTTAATATCTCCTTCGAAAGTGGAGAATCCCTCTGTTTAATATAGTCAATTATACGACTTGCAGTTTTTTTATCAATAAGGTTGAGTATCTTAGCTACTTTTTCAATATTCATTGCATTTATGTATCACTCCCATAAACTTTTTTAGACAGTTATACTTTTGCACCTTGGTATTTACAATTCAAACTCTTTTCAGCTGTAGTTAGATATTATACTAGATTCGGCAGTTGGAAAGGCATTAATAGCACAACATATTGGTGTATCTGGTGAATAATAACAATTCTAAGTCACCTTGTTGGTAATGAGACTTTTTTCTTAATTACTAGGTTAATCAGAGGTTGGGTCAGATATACACTAACAACTGCTAAAAATAGGATTTTAGCTATTACCAAACATTATTACAGAAATATTGCTTAGAATTCTAACATAGATTTTAAAACTAACTTGGGCTAAAGTGAGAGAGTTTTATGTGTAATGAAGGTTAAAATTAGTTTTTGGAGATAAGGATATGTATAAAAAAGAACTCATCATACTTTCTACTTTCGCACTGCTATCATTTAATGCTTTTTCATCACTTAATGCGACCGCTAGTGGTAAAAATGCTAACGAACAGGTTTCCGATAAATTTATTGCAAAACAGCGTGTAACGTTAGCCAAGAATACAGCAGGAAAAGGCTATGGACCACAATCACCTCGTGATATTGACGTAATAAAAGGTATAAACAACCGCTATTTTGAAGCATCACCACCATCAACTAAAATGAACCTTTGCAATATTCATTTCCATAAAAATGCTGAACATCGTGGAGGTGAGTTTACTAAACATGCAGGTAATGGTGATGGTCATGGCTACAAAACCGGGTACAAATATGCTGGTAGTTTAAACAAACTTGATTTAATACCTACAAAACATAAAATTTGCCCAAGCAAACATGGTAACTTGCAACCTGGCGACACAATTGAAGTACATTATGTTCACTCAAGCGCAAAGGTTGAACCTGGCCCAACTCTTGGCTCTTGCTTTAACAAAGCAGTCAAAAACCCTCAGTTAAGAGTTGAATCTCAGGTATATATCTTGGTAAATAATAAAAGAGCATTAGACTTTGGAAAGTTAACAAAACACATAACAAAAAATGGTTTGCACCAAGCCCCTAATATACCATTCAATACAGGGACACCTATCCAATACGCAGGCTCAACCACTGGCCCTGAATATAATGAAAAAGGCTCTCCTTTTCATGTAACTTGGAGTGTACGTCCCAAAGTTGCAAAGGTAAATATTGATACTGTCGGAAAATGGTGCAAAAGTAATACTTTTAATGAAAGCCATGCCCACGGTGTAAGAAACTTAGTAACAAACCCTTACCTTCTTTCAAGAATCCACTGGTACTTTTAAAATAGCCTTTCAATACCATCATATTTCTCTATAAATATTTATTAAACAAATTTTATAGAGAAATATGATAAAATAACAAATTTGTTACCTTATTTTAAACAGCCCATTTAGCAAAGAAAGATCAAGAATGTTAGCTAAATTATTGTAACAACCAGTAATAGTAATTTCTGAATCAAACCTTACATATTTACTCATAAGCAGCAACATACCAAAGCAGGAATCATCAATTTCATTTACAGCTTTAAAATCAAGCAGAAAGTTTCTTGATGGGTCAAAGCTCGAATAGGCATCAAAAAACTCTTTTCTTGAGTTAGAACCGAAAGAATTACCAAGTTCAATTACTGCCTCACCTGTCTTCAGGTTTTCATATACGTCAATGCCCATTTCTATCTCCCTAATTTATCTGTTTAACTTAGCATTACAATTTTTATAAATATTTATTATTTAACTTTATTGTAATTACTGGCTTTCACTAATGCGTATTATGTGCCAATGGGTATAACATTCTGATAAACAAGCATTAACAACTATATTTGACCGTCCCTTTTCCTTTTTATTTGTAGTGAAAAAATTATTAATGAAAGCAATTTTTTCCTTATTGTGAAATATTTTCCTGGTTTGTAATTTGTTGTTACAATTAAATAAATTTTAGTTACAGTTGCAAATAAATATTAACAATGGATATGCTACGATGAAAGTTTCAGATAGAAATTAAGGGATTTTTATAAAAAACATCCTTTGCACTATCATAAAATATTGAGGTCATGAACTATGCTTAATTTTGATTTTTACAACCCAACCAACATTATTTTTGGTAAAGGACAAGTTGCCCAACTTAGCAATTTAGTTCCAAAAGGAGCACGGATATTAATAACCTATGGTGGCAACAGTGCAAAAAGCAGTGGGACTTTAAAAGAGGTTCAAGATGCATTGAAAGATTATGAGGTTATGCTTTTCGGTGGCATTGAACCCAACCCAAGGTTTGAAACTTTAATAAAGGCGGTTGAAGTAATTAAAAACAATAATCTGGACTTTATACTAGCAGTGGGTGGCGGGTCTGTTATTGATGGTACAAAATTTATTGCAGCAGCATATTATGCTGATGGTGATCCATGGGGTATCGTTGCAAGTTTTGGCCAAAGCGTTAGAAAAGCTTTGCCGTATGGTGCAATATTAACCCTACCTGCAACAGGATCTGAGATGAACAATGGTGGTGTTATTACCCGTGCATCGGATAATACAAAGCTACCTATGATGAACAGATTATTGTATCCACGTTTTTCTATTCTTGACCCGACTAAAAGCTATACCTTACCAACTAAACAGCTAGCAAATGGGGTAGTAGATGCATATGTTCATGTTATAGAACAATATTTAACCTACCCAGTAAATGCTCATGTTCAAGACCGCTTCTCAGAGGGTATTTTGCAAACTTTAATTGAGATAGGACCAGCAGTAATTAATAACCCTAAAGACTATGAACTACAGGCCAACTTAATGTGGTGCGCTACAATGGCTCTTAATGGTCTTATAGGTGCTGGTGTACCCCACGATTGGGCAACCCATATGTTGGGCCATGAGATAACCGCACTACACGGGTTGGACCATGCCCAAACCTTAGCTATTGTTCTACCGTCTATGTTACAACACAGAAAAAAAAGGAAGCGCGATAAGTTGCTGCAATACGCAAGACGTGTATGGAACATTAACCATGAAGATGAAGAAAAAACTATAGATGAAGCTATAGAAAAAACGCGTAATTTCTTTACCTCATTAGGAGTAAAAACTAGTCTTTCCGAATATCAATTAGGGCCAGAAATAATAGAACCAATATTGACCCAGCTTGAAGAGCACCATATGACTAAGCTTGGTGAACACAATGATGTAACACCTGATGTTTGTCGTAAAATTTTACAGTTAAGTATGTAACACTGTTTTTTAAGGAGCGGTAATGGGTAAATATATACATTTCAAACCTTGGGGTTTTATCTTTTTATTTTTTGGCTTTTCAACCATACTTTTTGGCTGCTCTGAAGAAAAAAAGCAGGTTAAAATTCCACCAAGACCTATTGCCTGGATAAAAGTAGCAACAGCAGATATGGATCAGGTAAGGCGAATTTCTGGAGTATTAAAAGCTGCCGAAAAAGCACGTTTAAGTTTTGATGTAAGTGGCAAGATAAAGTCTGTACTGGTTAATCTTGGTGATGAAGTAAAAGCGGGGGATATTCTTGCAGCCTTAGATGAGAGTAATTATAAATTAAATACTAATGCCTCTAAAGGTCAACTTCAAGAGGCCAAAGCAGCTTTGGTTGATGCACAAAACCGTTTTGATAGACAAAAAACCCTATTTAAAAAAGGTCTGGTTGCCAAAGCTGGTTATGATAATGCCAAGGCAGTTTTAGATAGAGCATCAAGCAGCGTTAAGGTGCTAGTTGCTCAATTAAACTTAAGCAAAAAAAACCTTTCTGACACAGCATTAATTGCCCCTTATGACGGTAAAATTACTGCACGATTTATTGAACCTTCACAGCGTATATCAGTGGGAGAATCCTGTTTTGAAATAGAAGGGAAACAGGGTTTAGAAATTGCAGTTATGGCTCCAGAAAATCTAATTGCTTCTTTAACAAAAGAGGGAAGCTTTGCAACAACTTTTCCTGCTATACCTGGGGTAACCCTAAAAGCAAAAATCACAGAAATAGGCACTCAAGCTGAAAAAGCTAATGCATTTCCTGTAACATTAATACTGCTTGATGAAGTTCCTGGTTTGCGCTCTGGCATGAGTGCTGAAGTAGATTTTACCTTTGTAGGAAAAGGGCGCACTGGTTATCAGGGAGCAATTATAAGGGTCCCTCCTTCAGCTATTATGGCGGGTGCGGGACAAGAGATGTACGCTTTTGTCTATGATGAAAAAACAGGGGTAGTTAATAGACGTACAGTGCAAGGTGAGAACTTAAGAAACAATGAATTTATGATCTCCAGTGGTTTAAAACCGGGAGAGATTGTTGCAACAGCCGGGGTTGTTTATCTCCATGATGGACAGAAGGTTTCACTCTTGAATGTTGGAGTTAAAAAATATAATTAGCCACCCTATTCTTATGGGTGTGGCTACGCCTTAAACCTAGATTTAGCAGTTGCAATAAGGATTGATTCATGAACCTTTCCCAAATAGCTTTTGAGTATCGAAGGTTTGTTTTTTTACTTCTCACTGGTTTATTAATTTATGGTGCAGTAAGTTACTTTACACTGGCTGCAAGAGAAGACCCCCAAATTACCATTAGAGAAGCAGTGGTAATAACAAAATTTCCTGGCCTAAATCCTGAAAGGGTCGAGCAATTAATTACCAAAAAACTTGAAGAGGTCATAAGAAAAATTCCTGAGGTAGAGAAAATTCGATCTAGCTCTACCACTGGAAAGTCTATAATACACGTTGAGATTCAAGACCGTTTTAATAAACTAAACCCCATTTGGCAAAATCTACGTAACAAAGTAAACGGAGTATATAATAAACTACCAACAGGAACCTATCCATCTCAAGTTAATGATGAGTTTGGCGATGTTGCTGTAATAACCTTGGCACTTAGTGCTGAAGATTTCGACATGGCTGCAATGCATGACATGAGCAAACATGTAAGAGATGTTCTTTATGGGGTAACAGGTACAAAAAAAATTGATGTATTAGGGGGGCAAGAAGAGAGGGTATATTTAGAGTTTTCCAACGCTAAACTAGCTCAACTTGGCTTTGGACCTAACCAACTTGTTAACATTCTTAAAACCCAAAATATAATCCGCCCTGGTGGTCAGGTAGATACTGGCGGACGTAGTTTTGTAATTGAGCCCACAGGAAACTTTAAAACCATTAAAGATATTGGTGCTACATTAATATCTTTGCCAGGCTCTGAGGATGTGGTAGCCCTATCCGATTTGGTTAATATTCACCGCGGTTATATAGACCCACCAAATCAGAAATCTTACTTCAACGGCAAACCGGCAATTATATTTGCTATCTCCATGCTCTCTGGCTACAACGTGTTAGAGTATGCGCCTCGTATGCAAACAACAATAGAAAATGTTGCAAAAACACTACCTATAGGCTTTAACCTTGAAATAGCAACATGGCAGGCTGATCAAGTAGCTAATACAGTTAATGGAGTATCTATAAATGTAGGACAAACACTGCTTATTGTTTTGTTAGTGGTTGTACTGTTTTTAGGTATGCGAACTGGCTTAATAGTCGGCTCTATCATTCCATTTGTAATGCTGACTACTTTGGCATTTATGAATATATTTGATATTGCCTTAGAGAGAATGAGCCTAGCCACACTAATAATAGCTTTAGGGCTTTTGGTTGATAACGGAATTGTAATTGCGGAGGACTTTAAACGACGATTGGAGTGTAGTGACAGCCCCCAAAAAGCTTTAAAAAATTGTGGGGGAGAGTTAACATATCCTCTGCTTATATCTACATTGACCACTGTATTAGTATTTTTACCTCTAATGTTGGCCCAGCATGTAGCTGGTGAATATACCCGTTCTATCTCTCTTGTTATTTTAATTGCTCTATCAGTTTCTTGGCTTCTTGCCATAATGTGTACCCCTACACTGTGTTTTTATTTTTTAAAAGTGGATGTCACAAAAGAGGTAAAGCCTGGTTATATGATTCAAAAAATTAACAGTAGCTATAGTGCTTTTTTACATTGGGCACTTAAAAGACGTGTACTGTTTTTACTGTTGATGTTTGGTTTGTTAATTAGTGCTGGCAAAATGATGCTGTTGGTTCCTAAACAGTTTTTTCCCAACTCTGATCGCACTCAAATTCTCATGTATGTAGAGCTTCCATCTGATACATCTAGCCGTACAACTGACCGTCGTATGCAAGATATGTTTATCTGGTTAAAAGATAAAGATAACTTTCCCCACATAGAATCATTCTCTGGTTATGCAGGATATGGCGGACCTAGGTTTGTTCTATCTCTTGCTCCTGGTGATCCGGCTGATAATACGGGCTTTATAGTAGCCAACATTGATAAACAAGAAAATATGCAAAAAACTTTAGATACACTACGCGCTGGTTTTCCAACACATTTTCCAGATGCTTTTGTAAGAGTAACCCGCATGTTTTTAGGGCCTAGTGACTCTAGTAAACTAGAGGTGCAAGTCAAAGGACCAGATGCAGATTTAATATATGAAAATGCTCAGCATATAGCCAAGTTATTCCGGTCAATACCAGGTACAATTGATATTCGTATTAACTGGGGCAACCGCATCACTAAAGTATTAGTAAAAGTTGATCAACAACGGGCAAGACGTTCTGGTATTACTTCAGACGATGTTGCAAAGTCTATGCAGGCTTATTTTAGTGGTGTTGAAATTACAGAATTTCGTGAAGATGATAATATCATCCCAATTATTATTAGGGCTGATGCTAAGGAACGTTTTAACCTAGACCGTATCAGAACCATGAGCGTCTACTCTTCAGCAAGAGGTACAAACGTACCTCTATTTCAAGTGGCAGATTTTGGACCCGTTAACCAATATGCCCGTATAGACCGGGAGAACATGTTTCGTACTGTAACCATAGAAGCAAAAAATTTACATATGACAGCTGAAAATTTAAAGCTAATTCTAGACCCCCTACTCGTCCCTTTAATAGATAACCTACCTATTAATCATAATATCGAATACGACGGTGTAATTACAGCATCTGCAGAGGCTCAAAAAGCTCTTTCTGCAAGTGTACCCATGGTGCTTGGGGTCATTGTGATGTTACTGGTGCTTCAATTTAACTCCTATCGCCGTCCCTTAATTATAATATTAACAATTCCACTATCTTTAATAGGGGCCGTTTTGGGTCTCTTGGTTACCAACTCATTTTTTGGTTTTATGGGCACACTAGGTTTATACTCTTTAGCAGGAATTATAATTAATAATGCTATTGTTTTAATAGATAGAATTGACCTTGAAAGAAAAGCTGGCAAAACAGGTTATGATGCCATTGTTCAGGCCTGCGCCATGCGTCTTCGCCCTATTACCATGACAACTATTACGACTATTTTAGGTCTGTTACCTCTTATTATATCCCATGATCCTCTTTTTTATGGCATGGCAAACGCTATGGCTTTTGGTTTGGGTGTTGGTACAATACTTACTCTTGGAGTGGTCCCGGTTCTTTATGCTATGTTATTTAGCATAAAAAACCCAACGTAAAGTAAAAAAATTGCTTAGGTATATTAAAAAAAAACGCTTAAAAAATATATACATTTATAAACACTGCATTTTATAAATAACCACAACAGCAAACCAAGTTTTTTTAGAATACAAATAGTGGAGAACAATTAATGAGTGAACTACTTCATGCGACTAATTCTAAGGGTAAATATGTTAAAACCATGGAGAGGTCTAAACTATTTAAAGAGATAAGAAACCACTCAAGAAAACATGGTGATGCCAACCTTGCTGTGCCGGTTATTCACGTTCTACTAACAACAAGTAACAAAAAAATAAGATTGGTACAACGAGGCGATAAACCTGAAAACCCATTTATGTGGGATAAAGCAGTTGGCGGCCATGTAGTGACTGACAAAAAGTCTCTACCACGTTCGGCATTTGATGAAAATGCAAAAAAAGAGATGGAAGAAGAGATTGGCATTAGCAATGTAGTAATTGCAGATGACGATATGCACTATCATAAACTTTTAAACTCAGATAAATTTGAACCTAAAAAGCAGGCGTTAATTCGTATGATTTCTCATGATTATTGGCAAGGAACAATTGCAAAAGTTAAAGATGGTGAACCATGGCTTAAAAGGTCAAACGTTGTTGTATATGCAGGTGTGTTTGATGGCCCTTTTAAGTTTATGGATGGAGAAGCAATTAACCAGCGCACTATAAGCCGCCACAAGTTAATGGCCGAGATAACACAAAAACCATGGCTATATGCAGATGGAGCTAGAGTGTTTATGCAGCGGTATTATTATTTCTTATAAAAACCTTTTTTACAATTGCTTGAAAGCCCACAAAAAAAAATTAAATTTTTTGAGTTGATCCAACAACTTGTATGTAATTTTTGCTAAGTATATATATTGTCATCATACTAAAAAGTGAAAGTGGTATAGCAAGCCAATGCAGACTATCCCAGCCTAACTTGTAGAGCAACCCACCTGATAGTGCAGAGCTAAACGCAACACAACTTATAACAAACAGATCGTTAAATGCTTGTACCTTTGCCTTTTCGGCTGGTTCATAACTATCAGTTAGCAGTGTAGACCCCCCAACAAAAGCAAAATTCCACCCCAGCCCTAATATAAATAGAGATATAAAAAAGTGGTGCACCAATTGACCAATAAGTGCGACAACTGAACAAGCAGCAAGCAAAACCAAGCCAGTTTGTATAACTCTTATAGTACCAAACTGTTTAATTATTGATCCCGTAAAAAAGGAAGGAACAAACATAGCAAGCATATGCCATTGAATTACCATTGTAGAGTCAGACAAACCAAAACCGCAACCCTGCATTGCTAAAGGTGTAGCTGTCATAATCAAGCTCATTATACCATATGCCATAACACTAGCCAGCAACGATATAATAAAAATTGGTTGTTTTATAATAGCTGATAATGGGCGCGTGTAACCGTAAATTTCCTCTTGAGATGGCCTAGGTATTTTTAAAAACAACAACATAACAAAGGATAATACAGCCATGACAGCCTGGGTTAGATATGCTCCTATAAACGCAACAGAATACATATCAATAGTCCAATAAGCTAATTTTGGACCTATTAAAGCAGCCAAAACACCACCAGTTAAAACCAATGATATTGCATGGGGCTTGAAAGATTTTACAACTGAATCTGCTGCTGCAAAACGAAAGAACTGTGCAAACCCACCATTTAAACCAGAAACAAAAGTACCTACTAATAAAAGGGTAAAACTACTTTCCCAAATAGCGTAACTTGCCAAAAGCGCCCCTAAAAATGAAAGTAAAGAACCAATCTGAAACCCTAGTTTGCGTCCAGTCCATTTCATCACATATGATGCAGGAACCGTCATAATTAAAGTGCCCAACCAAGTAGTTGTTACTGGCAGAGTTGCCAACGATTTATCCTCTGCCAACACAACACCAACCAAACCACTTAGAAGTATCATTATAGACTTATCAGAAGTTGCAAGACCTTGGCAAACTGCTAATATGAAAATATTTTTTTTGTCTTGCTGCTTAAATTGATTAAACAAATATAAATGTCCTTAAACTTAAAAAATATCACTAAATATAGTACATCTTTTAAAGAGTTTTTAAATTGGCTAATAATACTATTATTGCCAAGAAAGTTTCATATTTCTCAAGATAGAGATATAAATAATACTATCCCAAAAATACAAAATTTGGTAAATTTAATTTAGATTAAACCTATCTTAAGTCTTTCTGCCTGTAATAAATTGTAGGAAAGGCAATGATAAAGGAGATAAAGATGGAACGAGAAGATTTACTAAAAGAGGCAGAGTTTTTACTTTGTGATGTTGGTTATGAACAATTTAACAAAGACCATAAAGAGCTGGTTTATCATATGCTATTGCTAAAAGAGCTGCTGGAAAAAATTGCTGTAAAAGGAGAAACAGATGAAGGCTGGAAAACCATAAAACAAATTATAAACATGCAAGTTGAACGCTCTAAGGTTCATTTTGCAGCAGAAGAAGAACTAATGGAAAAGGCTAACTTTGCTGCATTAGCAGAACACAAAAATGAACACATCAAGATAGTTGCTGAGTTAACAAGTATAAAGAAGTGCATTGATGATCAACAAAACATTAAATATGCACACGACTTGCAATCACTATTCTTGAGTTGGATTTTTCAACACTCCTGCAACGTAGACATGGAATATAAAGGCAAATTATAGGTTATTGCCTATTATTTAGCCAATTAAGATGCTTAAAGCTCTTAGTTTACAATTTCACAACATGGTATCCATATTCGTTTCGCCATAGTAGTAGGAAGTTAACAATAGGTGTCTGCACAATTTTAATTACAGTATCTTTTTATAAAAAAAGAGTGTAGCCAAATATATGGCCACACTCTTAATATAATTCAATAATTTTTTACAAAGTTGAAGTTTTATAAGCCAACAATATTAACTGCTTTACACCCTTTTTCATCTACTTTTGTACCTGGTAGAGTGTTCTCACAAATATCTTCTATATCTGCTATACCATCTTTGTCTGTGTCATGGTCTAACGGGCAGCCCTGCCAATTTACCTCTATGCCAGGTGCTGTACCAGAGCATTTATCATCACTATTTTCAACACCATCATTATCTTCATCATGGTTATTACTTACTACTATTAATTTGCACCCTTTTTCATCTACCTTTGTACCTGGTAGAGTGTTCTCACAAATATCTTCTATATCTGCTATACCATCTT
>JADGBW010000001.1:23118-112061 GCA_015231305.1 Magnetococcales bacterium
TATACCGTCCTTGTCTGTGTCATGATCTAACGGGCAGCCTTGCCAATTTACCTCTGTGTTAGCCTCTGTACTTGGGCATTTATCATATTGATCTTCAACGCCATCAATATCATTATCAGCAAGCTTAGGTTCCACAACTACGCTAGCTGTTTTTACAATAGGTTTTTGTTCAACTTTTGATACTTTTGAGGTAGTCATATCTGAGCCGGGCATAAAAATATCAACAGCAATCAACCCTATTGCTATAACCATAAAAAGTGCAAACAACTGTTGTTTCAAGTCTTCCATAAATCCATTCCCCTGCAATATTTATAAATATTATCAATAGATTATTACAAACCACGATTATTTAAAATAAGTGATAAATAGTATTTTATTTGTATATCACCTCCATATGTATTTCAGCATATATCTGAATGTATTTTTGGAACATAGATTTAAAATAGTTAGTTTTGTAGTGAGGAGATAAAACCAACTTAAAATAAAAAACTTTCAAAAGGGAGAGCTTTTAAAGAACAAATGACGTATATTTTAAAAAAGCAACAGGAAATTAATTTATTATTAACTATTATTATTTAGACACTCTTAATGTTAACATGTTGTTTATATACACTTTTTAATAGCTAGAACTATTAAGAGATACGGTCAAGATTTATAGCTATTTTTTCTTTTTAAACTTTTTTAAAATTTTCAGGGCTTTTACAATATCACGTTTATCCATATTTTTTTCTAATTTTTTAAGATGTCTTCCAACAATTTTATTGCCAGACTCCTGTGCTTTAACATACCACACATAGGCTTTTACATCATTTTTTTTAACACCTATACCCTTAGCGTACATTAAGCCCAGTTGATATTGTGCTGGGTGATAACCTAGTTTTGCTGATTTTTCGTAATGTTTAGCTGCAGTTCTATAGTTAAGGGTGCTACCTTTTCCCGACCCATACATTAAGCCCATTTTATATATTGCTGGTGCATATTTCTTTTTTGATGCTCGGCTATACCACATAATGGCTTTTTTATAATCTTTTAAACCATAATAATAGTTACCTCTGTGATACTCATCTGATCCAGATTCTGCTTTTGCACCTGATTGAAAAGTAAAAAATGCTATAAAAATAACTGCTAAAAAAAAGCCTGACTTTCTAATCATCTTCTGCTTCACCTTTGCTTAGTTAGATTTAATATAGAATTGAAAACAAATTATACTGTCTAGTATAAACACAATTTGTTATTAATGTTAGTTAAAATTTATATAGAAGCATTAAGAATGCAACCAACAGCTAACAAATGCTGTAAATGAGATAAAAACCATGTGTGGAATTGTTGGGTTATTTACAACTCCTCCCTATAAACGGCTTTGGCCCCAAGAGGGGTTGGACGCCATGGTAGAAGCCTTAAAACATAGGGGACCGGATGGCAGTGGTAAGCATGTTGAAGAAGGTCTATTTTTGGGGCATACCAGGCTTGCTGTCTTAGATTTATCACCAGCAGGGCAACAGCCTATGATCTCTAAAGATGGGCGATTTGTTATTAGTTATAATGGTGAAATTTATAATTTTAGAGAACTAGCTTATGAGCTAACAGATTTAGGGCAACAGTTTACAACTACAACTGACAGTGAAGTTTTGCTTGCTGCATGGTCAGTTTGGGGAGAAAAAACCCTAGATAAACTTGACGGTATTTTCGCTTTTGCCATATATGACCGCCTACAAAAAACATTATATTTAGTGCGTGATCATTTAGGAGTTAAACCTCTTTTTTACTGGCAAAACGGTAACGAAACAGCTTTTGCATCTGAACCATTAGCAATGTTTGGCCCTATTATTCCGTACCCTAAACCAGACCCCATTGACCTAGACGTATATTTTACCTTCAACTATCTGCCAGCCCCTCACTCTGGTCTTAAAAATGTAAAGCAGTTGCCACCTGGCCACATGTTAGTTGTTTCTAACAAAGGAAGTAAGCTTACCAAGTTTTGGCAACTTTCAATACAAACAACCACAAAACCTTGGAAGCCAAACCTTATTGAAGAGTTTCATGATTTACTGCAAAAATCGGTAAAAAGCCAACTGGTATCAGATGCCCCCCTTGGTTTGTTTTTATCAGGAGGTATGGACTCAGCAGCGGTGGCTTTAGCAGTAAATAATTCAGGGCACAAACATACCGCTTTTGTACAAGGGTTTAACGAAATAGCTTTTAACGAAGCTCCAGCAGCCATAGAATTAGCTAATTATTTGGGTATAGAAGCCAAAACATCCACTTTTAGCTGGAACCAAGATTGGATTTTAAATACACTAGGGGCAATGCAAGAACTATTAGCCGATGCCTCTTGCTTTCCTATTTATCAGTTAGCTAAATTTACTAAACAAGATTCAACAGTAATTTTAGCTGGAGATGGTGGTGATGAGTTATTAGCCGGGTATGATACATACAAAGCCAGCCAGTTAATGCCCATTATACGTAAAATACCTGCCCCACTTCGCAACACAGCATTAAACCTAGCCCGCTTTTTACCAGCTGACAACAGACGCTATAGCATGCGTATGGTAACTGAGCGACTGCTACAAGCAGCAAAAGCAGGCCCATTAAAAGACCATGCCTCATTTAGAAAAATTTTTTCAGACTCTATGAAGGTAAGGCTTTATGATCCAGATTTTTTACAAGCTGTACTAGCTTCTGACCCCATAAATGATTACGCCGAAAAAATGCTAGATATACCTGATGAACGATCTCAGTTAACAGGTTGGCAACTTGGTGACTTAAACCATTTTCTACCAAGTGTTTTAGCCAAAGTAGACCGTATGAGTATGGCGTGCGGACTTGAAGTAAGAGTACCCCTATTAAGACGAGAGTTGGTGGAGTTTTGTTTTCAACTTCCAGATGAAGCTAAGCGACATAATGGTAAGGGTAAAAGAATTTTAAGAGAGGCAATTTCACCACACCTCCCAAGGGGTCATTTACAAAAACCCAAAGCAGGTTTTCTTCCACCAGTTGATAGCTGGTTTAGAAAACCTGGCCCTATGAGCAACGTATTTCAAGACCATCTAAGCTGGGCAAAGTCTCAACAATTAGGTTGGTTAAATTGGAGTGAGGTAGAAAAAAGCTTAGAAGAACACAAGAAAAAAAAGATAAACGCCGGGTTTACCCTGCTTGGTGTATTACAGTTTATCAACTGGCAAAAACAGCTAAGATGAAGCTAATTAAAATTTTCTCTTAAGTTTAAGTTGCAGCTTTGCTCTATTATGTGAGAAATTTAGGTTTGACAAAAAAGATAAAAAAATTGTTAAGGAGTGGTGAATGTCCAACAAGACAGATAGCGGTGTTGAGTATCTTCAACTACCTATTAAGTCAGTTTCGGTAGTTGTTCCTTGTAAAAATGAAGAAGATGCCATTCAATTGACAATTCAAGGCATTAAAACTGCTCTTCATAGTGCAGCTGTTGAGTATGAAATTATTATTGTTGATGATGGCTCTAACGATAGCACGAGACAAAAAGCTATTGATGCTGGAGTGCGGGTGTTGGTGCACGAAATAAATATGGGTTATGGCAACTCTATAATGAACGGAATAAAAATTGCCAAACATCCTGTAATTGCTATTTTAGATGCCGATGGCACATATGACCCAACAGAATTACCAAAAATGTTAGATGCCTTATCCAGACATGACATGGTAATTGGTGTAAGAAAGTGGACACCGGACAATACATCTATAACAGGTCGGTTTTTTCGTACTGCCCTATACTATACAATTCTGGTTTTATCTGGAGTTAAAGCCCCAGATTTCAATAGTGGGTTTAGGGTTTTCCACAAAAAAAATATTTTAGATTATAGGCCAGTGCTCTGCCCTACTTTTTCTTTTACAACTACTTTGACAGTGCTATTTTTACAAGCTTCACATAGTGTTAATTTTATGCCTATTGAATATTCACAAAGAATAGGTCGCTCTAAGGTTAACTACATAAAAGATGCAATAAAAACTTTCAACTATGTTTTTTCCATCACCTCTATTCTTCGCCCTTATCGCATAAATATGTTTTTTATTATTTCTGCAATTTTAATGAATAGCTTTGTGATGATATCATCCCTTTTTTCGCCATTTATCCAATCTATACAGCTAGGTTTACACACAATAATTTCAGTACCTCTTCTTATTGCTTCGCTATCTTTGAGTGCATATGTTAATACACGTATTTACCACCATCATTTAAACAAAAAATCGAGTGATGATAAGTAATGAATGTTGTTTTATATTATCCGACAATGGGTATGTCGGGGTCTCTAATTACCCACCTACCTCTTAGTCTATTATATGCTGGCATAGATACTATTCAGGCTGGCATTGAAGTTCGAGTTGTTGATGCACGCCTTGACCCTGAAAATTGTCAAAAATCATTAGCTAATAAAATTGATAAAAACACAATAATGGTTGGGGTTAGCGTCATGACTGGCGCACCCATTATAAATGCTCTAGAAATTTCTCATTTTGTAAAAAAAAGTTTCCCCCATTTAAAAATAGTTTGGGGCGGCCCCCATGCCACATTCAACGGTTTGGAAATACTAGAGGAGCCAATAATTGACTATGTCGTATCCGGTTATGGTTCTGAACCTCTTGCAGCATTGGCTTGTTATCTGCGTGGCGATGAAGATGCAAAAGCTTTAAGTGAAATATCAGGGCTTAACTACCGCAATGGTGACAAAGCAGTTGCTGTTCCGCCAGTAAATGCATTTGAAATGGTGGATTATAAGAAAATTCCATACCATCTAATTAAAGATGATCTTCACCATTATGGTCAACTTGATAGTGGTGATGTAATATTTTCTCTCTACTCTGCAATGGGCTGTCCATACAAGTGTACTTTCTGTTCTGCTCCTGCTCAATATAGTGGTATCCGGCGTAAATTTGAGATACTGCCTTATAGTGAAGTTGTAGACCATATAGAATATGTAAAAAAAGAATATGGTGCGACTTACATCTATTTTATTGACGATGACTCTTTTGTACGTATTAGCCATGTTGAGTCTATTATTGATGAGATAATAAAAAGAGATATTGATATCGGCCTGGGTTTTCGTGGTGCTCGTGTAAACGAGATAAAAAAAATGAGTGATCAGTTCCTGAAAAAATTAGCACAGGCCGGAACCGATATTTTGCATATAGGTGCAGAGTCAGGATCGCAAAAAATATTAGACTTAATCAAAAAAAATTGTACTGTTGCCGATATTATTGAAGTCAATAAAAAACTAGCTAAACATCCTCAAATAAAAACCGGGTATAACTGGTTGGCAGGAGTTCCAGGCGAGACCCTAGAAGATCTTCGTCAAACTAGAGAACTAATAGCAACACTTGTAAGTGACAACCCTAATACAGTGTTATTTCCCCCCAACCTTTTTCGCCCCCTACCCCATACAGAGTTATATTATTTAGCAGTAGAACAAGGTTATAAAGCACCAGAAAAAATAAAAGATTGGGCAGATCTAGAGAACAGCTTAGAATCAACTAGTGGTGACGAGTTACCTTGGTGTAGTAAAGAACACATAAACCAAGTCTACATGATGCAGATCTGCTCTTATTTTATAGATGGAAAAATTTTCAAGGTTAAAACTGGCAACAATATAAAGTTTATGATCATAAGGTTTTTAACCAGGATATACACACCATTTGCCAAACTAAGGATGAAATACGGTTATTCTGGCCTGTTAATTGAAAAACACCTGTTTAAAATTGCTTCACGTTTTATGGGTAGCTGACTAATTATAGTTGATATTTATCTAAACAATAATTGTACATATTTTAATAGATGTATATAAACTTTTAAACAATAAATTAAAATTAGTCAATAACAACGCATAGGAACACAAACATAAAAACCATTGTATTATCAATACTCTTTCACAATTTTGTAGTTGACTTTTCATTTTTAAATTACCATAATATTTTGTTGTATACTTACATACACTTTTAATAACTCTATTTTAAGGAATGAATTTATTATGCGTTATCAAAAAATGAGTATGGTAGCTGCTGCTGGTTTGTCAGTTATGATGATGTCTTCCGCTGCTTCAGCTCGCGATTTTGCTGCAATTTATCAAGAGTGTGGACTTGGCGCTATGATTGCTCCAAATCATCCTATAGTTGCTGTAGTTACAAACGTAACTTGGGACCTTGGTACTACTGCTGCTACTTCTGATATGATGTCTCCTAATACATGTAAAGGCAGCCAAGCTAAAATGGCTACTTTTATCCATGAGGGCTATAAAGAAATTGAAACAGCAATGGCTACTGGTCAAGGTGAATACCTTACTAGCTTGATGAATGTTTCTGGTTGCTCAGCTGCTGTACAATCTGAAATGAGCAAAGCTCTTCGTAAAGATTTCTCTAAAATTGTATCTGCTCCTGGATACAGCAAACAGAGCAAATTTGATCAGTCCAAAGGTATGTATGACATGATCAACAAGCGTATCAACAGCGACTTCTCAGCTGCCTGCACAATCTAGTTTTATTTATAAGCTTTATATAGAGCGACCGGTCTAAATTTATATTTAGCCCGGTCGTTTCTGTTTTAGCTTACTGCATTTTTTTATTCTTATAATTATCTATGTTACGAAACCTACTTATCGGACTCATAGTTACAACTATTTTTTTGTGGCATAACAAGCTATTTGCTATAACAAGCCATAAACCTTTACAAAGCACTGCAAATGTTCAAAAGCTATCCCAAAACAAAGTTTGGCATAGACTTCTCCATTATAACTCTAAAAACTTGCAAGGTGAGATACACACCAATGGATTTTATCTCTCTAAACATGGTAAGTTTGATCCTTTAGCCGAGTTAAAAGCAACTATTACTGCATACTCAGATCCATGGAAAAAAGATGGCAACAAACACCCTCGTTGTCGTTATCCTGCTCGTTATTTTTGGCTTAAAGACCATATTTCACTACCTGATTACAAGCTGCGTGAACCCCGCTGTACTAACCTTGAAAACTGGGCACTATTTGATAGTGCAGAATCTATTAGTTTACTGTTGGTAAGTGGCTATTTTGGCAACCCTGCATCTACTTTTGGCCATTCACTGTTACGCATAAACACTGCTGCTCCTGAAGATCACAAGGGGTTGTTTGATTTGGCTATTAATTTTGGGGCAATTGTTCCAGAAAAAGAACCTACTCCACTATATATATACAAAGGTCTTTTTGGTGGTTATAAGGCAGGTTTTTCTGATCGCTATTTTTACACACAGGATATTGTCTACTCTCGTACTGAATATAGAGATATATGGGATTATAAACTTAACCTAACTAAACAGCAGCGTACTTTGCTTTTGTTACATATGTTTGAGGTAAACGGCAAACAATTCACATATTTTTTTCTTGACGAAAACTGTGTCTACCGCTTTGCTGAACTTCTCGAACTGATAACCGATGAAAATTTTTTACAAGATGCAAATTATTGGTATATTCCGACCGATCTTTTCCGCAAACTTGAGAAAATTAACACACAAAAAATTAAGGCTGGAAAAGATGGCATAATTAAAAGTGTAACATTTATTCCATCAGCTCAAAGACTGCTATACCAGCGTTTTGCCAAGCTTAGTAAAGATGAGGTCAAAACCGTTAATTTATTAATAACAAATGGTCTTAAAAATAATCAGCATTTTTTGTATAAACATTCAACAAAAAGACAAGCAGAAATTCTTGATACTTTATTAGAGTATCAGCAATATAGGTTAATTTCCGAAGAACCCGAACCAAGCCAAAGTACTAGAGAGGCAAAGGATACTGCACTGTTATCTCGTCTAAAACTAGACGTTATATCTAAACCAATAAAGCCAATAACACCGTTACCATCACCTGCAAAGGGTTCTGCTTCTCCAAGGACAAGCCTTGGAATAAGTTATGAAGAAAATAATCCAATACGCGCACAATTTTCAATTTCCCCTTTCAGTCAAGAGCTACTTGGCAATAACAGCCTTGAAAATGGAGAATTAGTATTATTTGAGACAGTTATAGGATGGGATGAAAAAGATAGCATAGACCTTGATAGGTTTGACCTTGTACGAGTAAAAAAATTTGATACCCCACCTGTTCCAATAAGTGGAGAAAGCCCGTGGGCCTGGAAATTACGCATAGGGGTAGATAGAGAATATAATGCCCACTACAATGGTTTATTCATGTTTGGTATAGGACAAGGATTAAAATTTAACTCTGATATTTTATTATTAGCAATGCTAGACACAAATATTAATAGTGAGCTTCCCCACTTACAATCTACCCCCAATTTAGGGTTGCTTATAAAAGATAACAACCTACAAGCATTTATGAGTATTGGTGAATTGATTAATTTAGATAAAAGTGGCTCTAAATTTGTATGGGATGCTCAACTTCAATATCAATTTTCACCACAATGGGGCTTACGAATTACCGCTAGTAAAAGTGAAAATAAAAAGGCTTCCATTGAACTAGTATGGCATTAATCCATATAATTTCTTAAAAATTTTTTATTCAACCCTGCAAAAGATAAATACACACTTCTCAATAGCTTTATAAAAAATGCAGCAGCTGATACCAACATTTCTATAACTTTCCATAATGTTACGAATTTGAGCACACAAAACTGCTATTATCTGTTATATTTACTCTCAATAATCAGATAAAAAACCTTGTTTTATAGTGATATATAGTGCAAAAATCACCAACACATTGCATATTCATGAATTTTGTTGGCTTTGTTGCAAAACTTAGCTGGCTTTCCAAAATAGATGGAGATAGAGAATTAACATGGCTGAAAAATCGGACGATAAAAATCGCTTTGGCAATACTGCGCAAACTGCCATACCCGATGATGCCCCATTAAGAAATAACCCTGGCCACAAATTGCGTACATCTAACACAATTGTTGATAGACAACAGTTAGCCAGTGATCAAGCAGAAAAAGGCAATATCCGCACTGTGCAGTTCCAAGACCAAACAGGGTTTGTGCGTATGCCAGATACTGACGATAAACCAGAAGAAGAAACCCCTAATCTTTTTACTGGCCCAAGCTTTCGCAACCCCCAAGAGCGGTTCCGTTTTGATGGCCATAAAATGATATATCACTTAGACCGTGTTTCTGACTGGCAAAAAGGGGTTAAATTTCCCCCTGTTCATATTGATATGGGGTTGACAAAATTTTGTAACACCGCATGTATCTACTGCTATGCAGTGGTCCAAAACATGACTAAGGGAGTTATGATCCAAGAAGAAACCCTTTTAAACTATATTAAAGATTGTGGTCGTCTTGGTGTAAAATCCATTGGTTTTATAGGTGATGGAGAGCCAACACTAAACCCAGCTATGTATGATGCAGCAGTATTAGCAAAAACAGTTGGTGTGGACACGTCTATGGCAACAAATGGCCTTCTTTTTGAAATGGACAGGGCTTATGAGATGTTACGTGATATGTCCTATATACGCATTAACTTGTCCGCAGGAACACCAGAAGGTTTCAAAAAAGTCCATCAGTCAGCTGCAAAAAACTTTGAACTTTTAGTCGAAAAAATTCGTACGTTAGTAAAAATAAAAAAAGAGAACAAACTTCCTTGCACCATAGGACTACAGATGGTGTTAGTACCTGAATGTTTTGACCAAGTATTAGCAGAAGCCAAACTTGGAGCAGAGTTAGGAGTTGACTATTTTGTTATTAAGCAGTGTGCTGATTCTGAATATAAAGAGATAGGTATTGACTACAAAGAGTATGAAAATGTTCAAAAGACACTACACGAAGCAGAAAAACTTAGTACGAAAGATTATGTAGTTCAGGCAAAATGGAACAAAATCAACGCAGCAAAAGATACCCCGCTTTATAAAGATGGTATACGTAAATACGACATCTGTTACGGAACTCCATTTCTTGCTCAAATATCTGGTAATGGTAAAGTGTATCCTTGTGGACCATTTTATAACAAAGACCGCTTTTTAATGGGTGACCTCCATGAGCAATCGTTTTACGACATTGTAATGGGAGACCGCTACTGGGATGTTCATGCAGATATTGCCCGCTCGGTTGATGTCCATAAAGATTGCGCTATTGGCTGTCGTCAAGATTATATAAACAAATTTTTATGGGACCTAAAAAACCCACCAGAGCATGTTAATTTTATCTAATTTTTGTTAAACATCTACTATTTATACAGATCTACCTATATCTATATATCAAAGATGTAATTTTTTTAATTGTTTACTGTTTTTTAAACTTGTGAGATTGCACAACGATTAATCCCCACTATGCTGGCATTTATATTGCTAAACAAATATATAAAAGCAAAAACTGCATTGATGTTATTATTTGATATTAAACTAACTTCTTATCATTAAATAGCTCACGCAATAAATGTTACCATGGCAATTTTTTCTTAAAATTGGAAAAAACTGCCTTTAACTTAGCTAATATTAACAGTGGGATTAACACCTCAGGAGAAATGATGGTCGCAACTCATAAGAAAGATACAGTTAATATAAAAGCTAATATTTCTGCTAAACCAAAAGAGCAGCCCAATAGCAATGAGCTAATACAACAGGCAGTTGAGCACCATAAAAATGGTGATATTAAAACAGCTGAAGAGCTGTATAATATAGCTTTAGAAGCAGATCCCACCAATGAGAAATTATTGTTGTTATGTGGCGCAGTTAATATTGAAATGCAGGAGTACCAAAAAGCTGTAGATCTATTGAGTTTTGCAACAACACTAAACCCAAACAATCCATCTCTTTACGATTATTTAGCTAACGCCCTTTGGGGTAAAGGCAATATAACTACTGCCTTATCATGTTGTAATTCATCTCTTAAATTAAATCCAAACTCAATTGAAACTTGGTACAACAAGGGGTGTTTATTATTAGAGAACAAGCAAGAACGTGAAGCTATTGTTGCTTTTGAAGAGGTAATAAAGCTTGATGACAAACATTACCAAGCATATGGTAAAATATCTGAAGCATACTCTAATTGTAATGATCAAGTTTGCGAGAGCTATTATATAAAACTATTTCAGCACTATTTACCAGAACCTTTAGATTTAAATTTTATTGATACAAGAGATATCTATTTTTTAAACTCTGAGTTAGCTTTAGAAACTGCAAAGAAAAATAATAGAATCCCTCAAACAGTCCATATTTCTGCTCAGCAGGTCTGTTATTATTCTGGAAATAAAATTGAAAATTCTCCAAAAAACCTTATCCATGTCCCAGCTAAGGATATTGTTCCCTTTTTTTCAGCCAGCAAGCTCCGTTTTCCTAGTGCAGTTGAGTATAATCCTGAAATAGCCATAGAAAAATCTACAGCACTTTCTATGGCTAAAATATTTGACAAAATTGTATCATCAAACAGAAGCCTAACGTTACAACTACTAAACAAAAGCCAGGTACAAAAACCTGTTTATGTTCCTGGTGAACCATTAAGATTTTTCCTTTACTCCTCTAGAATAACTGTAGTTATGCAATACAGCTCTCGTAATATTGCCAAAGCATTAAGAAACAATGGGTGTGATGTTATAATGATGGTAGAAGAGAGCGATATAGAAGAAATAACCCCACTACATATGATACAAGAGTATCTACGATTAAGTCCTCATTGCATAATAAACATAAACCATATTAACAATAACTGGCTACACCCAGATGTCTACAATATTATTTGGTGGCAAGATTATATGGATGGGGTAGAAAAAGAAAAAGCACAACTACGCGAACGTGATATTACACTAACAGCAGACCCATCTCTTTTACCTTATTTAATAAAGTCAGGATTTAAAGATATCAAACGACAGGAATTTTGCGTCGATACAGATGTTTTTCAAAATATTACTCCACAAAATGAACGAAAAAAAGCCGTATTTATTGGTATATCATACACTACACGTCTTCAAAATTTAGAAGGTGAAAAACAGGCTCTAGAACTTCTTCAAGCTCAGATGGATAGTGGCTCTGCAATTACCACTGATTTTCTCCATTTTGTTGCGAAAAAAACAGACTTACCTTTTAAGTATGTTTATGACGTTGGACCTCTGTTTACCCATGTTGTTAGAGAAACAGCAGTAAAATGGTTATGTGAGTTAGCACCACAACTTGACCTGAAAGTTGAAGTATATGGACGAGGCTGGGAAGACAACCCAATTATCAACCCATATTTTAAAGGACCAATTGAACACGGCCCTAATATAGCTAAAATATATAACGAAACCAAATATGCTGTTTCTGCTAGCCCCTATGTTGTTGATAGCCAAAGGCTGTCAGAAATTGCAGCATGTGGAGCCATACCCGTAATGTATGATTCTCGCCCTTTTTCAGCAAAACCCCACTGGGATGATGAGTGTTTGTGGTTTAACTCCCAAGATGAATTTAATGACTGTTTTACCAAAAAGCCAAAAAACAATGCTGGTATCATTGCTCAAACCAACTCATACGATGCGTTTGCCAAACGCATCATAGAGCTTATTAAGCCATGATATTTACTACTATAACGGTTAAAATATAATGACAACAATGCCAAAAAAAGATATTGGTGGAAGCAAGCTACAGAGCTATCCAGAACATTTTCAAGCTTGGCTTGATGGTAAAAACCCTGGTCCCTTGGTAGCTGAAATAGGGGTAGTAAATGGCTGCAACCACAACTGCCTACACTGTGATTTTCAAATGTTTGAACCTTATGGCAAACATAATAAATACTTAGACTTTGAGGTCTTTAAAAAGTTTGCTATAGATTTTGCTAATATGGGCGGAGTGGAGTTTTTCTTTGCTGGGAGTGGCGAGCCGCTTTTGCATCCTAAATTACCCGAAATTATTAGCTTTGCTAAAAGTCTAGGCATTAACTGCACCATGAGTAGCAACGGTCAACTACTTACAAAAACAAATGCCGAAAAAATACTTCCACATTTAGATTGGATTCGATTTTCAGTAAATGGTGGAGACTCTAAAACATACGCTAAAATACACGACTGCCGTTCTATAGAATTTGAACGTCTAGAAAAAAACCTATCTGATGGAGTAAACATAAGAAATAGTGAAGGTTATAATGCCCAATTTATACTCCAGTATATTATCTATGACCTCAACATTGACTCAATCCCTGGGATAGTTGATCTTCATAACCGGGTTGGTACTGACAAGCTATTATTTCGTAATAGAATTGATAAAGTAAGTAACGAAAATAGTGTGCCTCAACATATTCTAGAACAAATATTAGAGATAGAAAAAGAGCAAGAAAAGGTAGAGGTTCGTTGTAGTAATAATCAGAACAAACCTGAAACTCCTACATGGAGTAAGTGTTATGGACCAAACTTTCGTATCTACCTAGAGTCTAGTGGAAATATAATCCCCTGCTCCCGGGATTTTTATATTGACAGTAAAATTGGCAATATAAATCAAACTAGCTTTAAAGATATTTGGCACTCAAATAAACGTGAAACAATTTATAGTGAAATAGCTACGGGTAAAGATATTTCTATTTGTGGCAAGTTCTGCCAGGTCTCCTTTGACAATATTTATGTGCAAGGGTGGCTTGAAAAAAACTCTCCTGACTGGCAAAAAAAATGACTAAAACAGAGATAAACTGGTGGAATGTAAATGTTGGTGATGAAGCTGCTGCAAAAATAGCTGCTGCCATAGCTAACGGCCACATAAGCCAAGGCCCAATTACAGCCGAATTTGAAACTGCCCTAGCTAAGTTCCTTGGTGTACCATATACCGTTTGCACCACAAGTGGAACAATGGCCTTAAGCCTTTCTTTACTGGCTTTAGGAGTTGGCCCTGGTGATGAAGTAATAATGCCTGATCGAACTTGGGTGGCTAGCGCAAACGCTGCCTTGCTGTTGGGAGCAAAAGTACGCTTGGTGGATGTATTAGATGACGGGTTACCTATTATGGACCCTGCAAAAATTACGGCTGCTATTACCCCTGCTACTAAAGTGATTATGCCTGTCCATTTAAATGGTCGTGGTGTTGAAATGGCACAAGTTTTAACAATTGCCAATCAACATGGTTTGGAAGTTGTTGAAGATGCATGTCCATCTCTAGGTTCTAAACAAAACGGTAAACCTCTTGGCACTTTTGGTCGTTTTGGTTGTTTTTCATTAGGTATGGCTAAAGTGTTGGGTACTGGTCAAGGCGGTGTTGTAGCGTGTCATAATGAAGCAGATTTTCAACTACTAAGTCGCATTCGCAACCAAGGTTTAAGTGGCACTTCAATGAATGAACGCCATGATGTACGTGGTAGTAACTTTAAATTTACTGACATACAAGCTTCATTAGGACTAGCACAGCTTCCCAACATTAAAAAACGTTTTATACAGCAAAAAAAAATACATGCTATTTATAGCAATTATCTAAAAAACCTATCATCTATACAATTTTTACCAGTAGACACTGCTGGTGGTGAAATACCTCTTAGAGCAGAAGGATACTGTAAAGATCGTGACCGTTTTGTAGCTGAAATGGAACAACGTGGAGTATCTGTTGCACCGCAATCTTTAAACTTAAGCAGCTACCCATTTATAGGTGCAGATAAAAATAACTATCCATGTGCTCAAAGATATTCCCAAACTATGTTAACTCTCCCTTCTGGTCCAGATCAGCCACTTCAAAATGTTGAAAAAACAGTAGAGATTATCCACTCTATTGACCACCTTTTTTAATTGGATAACAAATAAAAACCATGGATGATAAACTCAGCCTAAAAAACATTGAAGTAAAACCTAACTCTATAGCTATTATAGACTGGTTTGAAGGTAGTGCCGGACAGGTTGATTCCTGGATTTGTGAACTTGGATATCATGTAGCTTGTTTTATAAACCCTACATCTACACCTCCGAATGTTGATATTGAAAAAGATAAACTAGTACGTGAATCTAAACTATTTAGTTATCCTACCCAAAATAGTTTTAAAAACCGCCCTTTGATAACAGCAGTGCAGTGGCCTGAAATTCTCCATAACCTTAAAATTAAAAAAGCTCTTATAATGGTTGCAGATCAACAGCAACGTTTAGATAACATGGTTTTGGCTAAAAAAAATGGTATAGAACTCATTAACGCAATACACCCAACTGCCACAGTAATGCCAGATGCAGTTCTTCATGAAAACACTGTATTACATGCAAAATCTTTTGTTGGTTACCGTGCAGAACTACATGCAGGATCAGTGCTTAACTCTGGAGCACAAGTAGACCATCATAATGTGTTGTTTGAGTGTGTTCGCTTAGACCCTGGAGTTGTTACTGCTGGTAATGTTGTAATAGAACCCTTTGCAACTCTGCATACAGGAGCAGTAGTCATTAACCAAGTTCGTATTGGTGAAGGGGCTATAGTTGGAGCTGGTACAGTTTTAATAAAAGATGTTGAGCCATATACCATGGTGGTTGGTAATCCGGGTCGCGTTATTAGACATTTACAAAGATAATTGATAAAGTAACAATAAGAAATTTTTAGCTTTGGAGAAATTTTAAACAATCATGAAAGTCCCTTTTTTAGACCTGAGAGTTACCGACCCTGCCCAACGCCAGGAACTTCTACAAGCACTTGAAGCCGTTATGGATCATGGTCGCATTATCTTAGGTCCAGAGGTTAAACGACTTGAGAGCAAAATAGCCAACCGTATTGGAAGTAAATTTACCTCTGGGGTTAACTCAGGTACTGATGCCCTTATATTGGCTTTACGAGCCTTGGAAATAGGTCATGGAGATGAAGTTATAACCACCCCACTCTCTTTTATAGCAACAGCAAATGCTATAACTGTAAATGGCGCAAAGCCAGTGTTTGCCGATATACTTGATGATCTTACTTTAGATCCTAACTCTATAGAACCACTTATTAACGAAAAAACCAAAGCCATTATTCCTGTCCACTGGGCTGGCAAAGCATGCCAGATGGACTCAATTATATCAGTGGCAAAAAAACACTCTCTTAAGGTTATTGAGGACTGTTCCCAAGCTTTTGGCTCTCTGACTACGAACAACCGCCATGTCGGCTCTATGGGAGATATAGGCTGTTTTAGTATGAACTCTATGAAAAGTCTAGCTTCACTAGGGGAAGCTGGTATGATTGCAACTAATAACAAAGAGGTTTGGGAAAAGATAGATACCTTGCGCTATCATGGCCTTATAAACCGTGAAGTGTGCAACTTTGTTAGCCATAATGGAAGACTAGACACTGTACAAGCAGCCTTTATAGAAAAACGTTTAGATCGTTACGAATCTCTTTTAGCTAGACGACGTGATACAGCACAATTTTATCATGATGAACTGTCAGGCTTAGTACATACACCTAAAGAGAACCCCCAATGCCGTGATGTTTTTTATACCTATACTATACAGACCGATAAACGTGATGAACTGCAACTCTATATGGCAGAACAAGGTATTGAGAGCAAAGTACAACATATACCATTAATGCCGGACCAACCTGTATATAAAGGTATAACCCGTAACAACAGCAACAATGCAAGAAAATTAGTTCAGAAGGTTTTATGTATTCCAGCCAATGAAAAAGTGAGTAATGAACAACGAGAATACGTTGCTAAAATTATAAAAAAATTTTTTAAACAATCATGAAAAAATCTATTAAAACTACATTTGAAGTTGAAAGTGAAGAAGTCCTTTATACTGATCAAAAAACTACCTGTGTAGATAGAGAATTTTTAGAAACATTAAAAAACCGCGCTGCTGCTACCAAACGCAAAAGAATACGTTTATGTGTTCATGCAAACCCCGATGATGCTCTACACGAAATGTTGATAGTTCACCATAGAGACACCTATGTTCCACCCCACGCACATTTAAACAAAAGTGAATCATTCCACATGATTGAAGGTGCTTTAGATATTATCACCTTTAACGAAAATGGCACTCCAAAAAACATTATCCCTCTCTCAACAAATGCTGATGACTATCTCTATTATCGCTTATCAGATGCCACATTTCATACTGTGATTCCCCGCAGTGAGTGGGTTATTTTTCACGAGACAACCAACGGACCATTTAGAAGAGAAGAGACATTGTTTGCCACTTTTGCACCAGATAATAATGCAGATATTGATATTCAAAAAAGATACCTTGCTAAGTTGCGCTTGTTCATAGGACAACATTATGCTCAACAATGACAAGCAAGAAATACTGAGTCAAAACTCTCTAAAATATGTCTGTAGTCGGCTAAACTTTCCAGCACCTGAGCTCCACTCCTTTCCTAAATATTTTCTCATTGAAAACATTAACCAGTGTAACGCTCGTTGTGTTATGTGTGGAATAGATTTTGACAACAAAAAAACAGCACGTTTGTCTGCAAAACTATTTGCAAAAATTGTAGAAGAGATTAGTCACCACAGAGACCATGTTGAAAAAGTGATGGTATATTTAGATGGTGAACCTCTGCTTGAAAAAAGTCTGCCTTTGCGAATTAAATTGCTAAAAGAAAAAGGTATTAAACTTGTAAATATTGCTACCAATGCAAGCCTTTTAAATAAAAAAAATTCTGAAAAGTTAATTAAAGCTGGTCTTGATGAAGTATATATAACTATGGACTCTCTAAAAAAAGATGTGTATGAAAAAATTAGAGTAGGACTTGAATTTGAAACAGTAAAAAAAAATATTTTCAACTTTATTAAAATTCGCAATAAACTTAACCCCAGGCTGACAATTCGTATACAGATGGTGCAACAAAAACTTAACTGGGATGAGGGAGAAAGTTTTAAGCAATTTTGGCAATCTCATCTAAATGTAAAAACAGACCAAATCGTTGTGCAAAAAGCCCATAATTGGGGATCATTAATAGATGTATCTGGGTATAATGATAAGGATGAAGTCAACAAAATACCCTGTATAGCCCTTTGGGGAACATTCGTTGTACATGTTGATGGGGTTGTGCCATTGTGCTGCATGGATACCAATAGCCTGCACTCCATTGGAAACTTAAACAACCAGAGTATCAAAGAAGTTTGGCAAGGAAAAAAATTAGCTTCGTATAGACACAATCATCTAAACCTAAACCGCAATAAAATAGATATATGTGATGGCTGTACTTTATGGCGTGAAGAGAAGCACACTGAATAAACTAACTAAATAGTTGAGAGTTATTTATGAAGCCAGAAAAAGATGAGCAACTCACAGATCAAGATAAATTTGCCCTAGCCTATAAACTATATGAGTCTGGTAACCTACAGGAGTCTTGTACTCTTTTAAGTAAGTTAAGTAGACTATATCCAAATAATGTGGAGCTACTAACTTTTGTTGGAAAAATTGCGTTTGAGTTAAAAGATTATAGCCTTGCTATTGATCATTTAAGTAAGGCTATAATAATTGATCCAAAAAATGCAATGACCCTGTTTGTATTAGGCAATACTCTATTAGCAAAGGGAAACTATAGAGCTGCTAAAATAAACCTTTATAAAGCGGTAGAAGTAGACCCTAAATTAAATATAGCTTGGTATGCACTGGCAAATGCCTATATTTTTGAGAAAAAAAATGATGAAGCACTGCCAATTCTTTTAGATGTAGTAAGACGAGATAACAAACACTTTAAAGCCCATTTTCAGATATCATCTATTTTGAAAGAAAAAAACCGTTTTATGATGGCAAAAATCTTTCTTGACTTGTACCACCACAACTATTCTGGGCCACCGTTAAAAGATGTAGAAAATACTATTTGCGACACACTATTCATTGATAAAAATGTTGCTTATAACACAGCTAAAAAGAAAAATATTATCCAAGTAACAGCAGCTATAAATGTTCCTCAAATATGTTATTACCTTGGTGAAAAAATATATAATGACAATAAATATCTAATTGCAATTCCTGAGAACGAAATTGGTGAATTTTTTTGCTTTTCGCGCTTACGCAGACCAAAAGAAATCAACTTTAACCCTGATAAATCAGAAGAGATAAACCAAGCTATAGAAATTGCAAAAACCCTTCAAGATAACTCATCTTTGTTTGTGCAGTTGATGGAAAAAAACATTCAGTTATCTAGAACCCAAAAGCCAGAATTCTCTTCAAACAAAAAGCTAAAAATATTGTTATTAGCCAACCGAAATACCACAGTTATTCAATACTCATCTCGCTATTTATCAGATGCGCTTAAACGTAAAGGGTGTGATGTAAGCTTTGTAATTGAAAACAGTGACTTGGAGACAATTGAGACAAGGCATTATTATGAAGAGGTTAGTAAAATAGTACCCAACGCTATTATTAACATCAACCATCTTTATAATGAAAATATACATGAAGATACATATAATATCACATGGTGGCAGGATCTTATGCCTGAGATAGCAAATAACAAATCCCTTAAATGGCGCAATCGAGATTTAGCAATTTCTGCATACACCACCTTTGATTCTCCACTTTATAATTCTGGCGCAAAGCAGGTTTACCGTCAAGATCACTGTATTGACCAAAATATATTTTTTTCATCTACACCATTAACACAGAGAAAAAAAATTGTCTTTGTGGGTAGCTCCTATATAAACCAGATACAAATCTTTGGTGAGCAAGGACAACAATTAATTGCCCTTATGCAAGAAAAGATGATGCTTGGTCAGGATATATCGGACTCTTTTTTAAACGAGTTATCAAAAAAGTTTGCAATTAGTTTCGACGATATTTTTTATAATTTACTACCTTTTGTGGTGAGAGATACATCCATAGAGTGGCTATGCTCAATGGCAGATAGCCTAGATTTTGAAGTTGAAATTTATGGCAGGTGGTGGGATACCAACCCTATAGTGGCTCCTTTTTTCAAAGGAGAATTACCCCACGGTCCAAAGGTTGCAAATGTTTACAATGAAGCAAAATATGCAATTGCAGCCATGCACCGAACGGTAAACTCTCAAAGAGTGGCAGAAATAGCAGCGTGTGGCTGTATACCGGTTCTTTTAGATGAAAGAAGCTACCCTCAAGTTGAAAAACCGCACTGGGATGATGAGTGCCTATTTTTTAGAACAAAAAATGAACTAAAAAAGTGTTTTTCAAACACCCCTAAAAATGACCCCCAGATAATTGCCAAAAATTATACCTACGATAGCTTTGCTGAAAAAATAATCACGTACATTTCAACAGGAAAATATCCCGATGAGCCGATAAAAAACAAAGCTGATTAAGGTAAATTGTTTTACGTCATAGAAATTGATCTGTCTAAATAGACTTTATATCTGGCATATACATCATCCCTTCCTAGCAGTCTTGCTGCTGCCATAAAAGCGGTAACACCAATTAAAGATTTTGGCCAAATTGTTGTATCTTTCAAATTGTTTTCATTAACTGCTTTTTCCAACTCAACTAAGGCTTCTTCCTTAATATTAGCTGCTACAATTTGCATTGTAGGATCAGAAGGAATAAAATAATCCATAAATTTATGGGTCTTGCCTGTCTCAGGATGTCGCCAATTTTTATAAGATATTTTATAATCCTGGTTTTGTACAAGAGGAGAGCCAGGATAAGCTCGCAGTTGCGTAACCATACCAACATCACAACCTCGGTCCATATAGTCAATCGCAGCATCCATAGACTCTACCAACTCTTCACAACTGCTTTCAGGAATTCCGATGATGATATAGATTTGTGGAACCATTTTTCTTTCAAGCATAGCGTTGACAACATCATGACAAGCTTGTGATGTGACTTTTTTATTTATAGATGGGGCAAATAATAAATTATCAGAGAATGTCTCAACTCCTAAACCAACATTGCGAAAACCAGCACTGCTTATTAAATCCAAAAGCTCTGTATTTATTATATATCTGTTTTGTTCATCATTATCTCGTATTAAAAAGTCGGCAATTCTCGCTTGGAAAATAAATCGTATATCCGGGGAAATTCGCCCACTATTTTTAGCATCAATTATCATGTGACAAAGAGATTTAAAACGCTCTAGACCAAACCTGTTTCCCACGGCAAAATCGTCATCAGTAAATAAAAATGCTTTAGCTCCAAATGTTTCTATATGAAATATAATTAGGTCAAAAACTTCTTGATCAGAGAGTATCAAAATTGGAGATTTCTTTCCTAACGATATAGGGAAAAAATTTTGTGATGAGCAAAAGCCACATCGTCTTGGGCAGTGACTAGAGGTATATAACCTGACTGTTTCATAGGTGTATCTTCTTTCCCCAGATACAAATAGGTCAGCCCTTTGCGCACGAACTAAATCCCAATATTCAATATGGGGAATATCCATTTTTTTAACTTGGCTATAGTTAAGTTCTCGAAACTCTTCTTCATCCATATGCTGTGCGGGTTTATAGATTGGCTGACTATGGTTGTTTAAAAAAGCAACACCATCAAGGTCTCCAAATAATTTAGGAATATCTATAGGAGTAGCAGAGTCAGGCCCTCCTACATAAGCTGCCATTCGACTAGCAATGTTATACATAACCTTTTCAGCAAACCCCAACCCTATGAGGTCTACACCAATTTCCAACCACTGCTCATGGTTCATGGTTGCCTCTTGTCCACCAGCCATTATCAATACATTATGACTGCACTTTTGAGCAGCAGATTTATATTGCCAGAGTAGCTCAAGATCCCCAATAATTTGAAAGTGTGTTACCTGAATACCAATGATATGGTAAACACCACTCTCAACATCTAAAAGTGATTTTTCGGTATCCTCTATTGCAAAATCCACAACATCACAAGATATCCCACGCTGTGTTAAATAAAAGCGCAGACGGTGCAGTCCAATTGGTGGGGTCATATTGACCCCTTTTTCGCTCATGGATGTTAATAGAAGTACACGGATATTTGCATTCATTAATAAAACTCGTAAAAAGAGCTATGATATCTTACATTAAAAAAACTGTGTTTGAGTGACTTCAAATTACTGATTTTTAATTATTAATATATTTTTGGAATCTTTGCCGAGCTACAACCCCCATATCAGCAGCTTCATTTTCACTGATACCAAACATTTTGGCTATTTTTTTAGTTTTAGCCTGTGATGCAAAATTTATATCTGACCATATCTTCCAACGTACTTCAAAAAGATCTCTCTCTTTTAGCTCATCAGTTTCAAAAAACACACTATCCCCCCTAATTTTTTCTCTTATCTCATGGCGATTTGCTAAGCCTTGCTCTAACACATCGGCCTCTAGCTGTGAGCCTCCCATTGGAGTCGCTATAGAAAAAAGGGTATAGTCAAAACCAATATCATGAGCCATTGCCACAGTTTGAGCCATCTCATCTTTGCTCTCTCCCGGCATACCAACTAAAAATGCTGCTATGGTCTCAAGACCAGTTTTTTTAACCGCATTGGCAACATCCCACCCCTGACTAACTGTGTTTGGTTTTTTTAGCAATTTATTTAACACCCTTGGACTAGCAGACTCAAATGGTATTTTAACCCTGTACATACCACTTTTTTTAAGACGTTTCAAAATATCAAGGTCTAAATAACCTACAGGAATTCCACATGTTGCAAACCAGTTAAACTGTAACCCTCTACTCTCTATTTCATCACAAAATTGCCCTAAAAATGCTCTGTCACGGCCAAACAGTTCATCTAAAAAGTGGATCTCTTTAGCACCAGCTGCTAAACCATTTTCTATTTCTTTAAAAATAACATCTAGCCGTTTTTGCCTAAAGCTATAGTCACGAAGATAAATAACCGAGCAGAACCTACATTTGTAATGGCAACCTCGAGAAGTTTGAGTGTATGTTAATGGTTGTCCATCTCTTGGGTAACGAAAGTTGCCACGCTCCACCCTATCAAGGTAGTTATGCCGAGGAAAAATTGACTCATCTACCGCTTCCATACGGCTAAGATCAAAACTAGGTATTTTTTCAGAAATATATTTACTGCCATTATTTACATAAAATAGCCCTGGTATAGCTTTTAAGTTGCTGCCAAATGAAATTGCATCTAGTAGAGCAAGAAGAGTCTCTTCCACCTCTCCTCGCAAGCCGTATTCAAATGGATAACCACTTTCTAGTTCCATATCAGGATATAGAGTGGCTTGCACACCAGTATTTATTCGTACACAACCAGGCGCAGCACGTTTAACAGTATCAAAGCTGGTTGAATCAATAGCTTTCATATCGTAGCGACCCAACCATTGGGGAATAAATACCGCTACATCAGGGTTTATGGATCTTATTTTAGCCTCAAGATTAATATCTGTAGGTTGTGGTAAAAGATTTAAATCAATACCTGTTACAACATGCCCAGATAACTTTAGAGCAGTGGCGACACTTGCTGGTTCTACCGGAAATATTGTCCAACGAGAGGGGGAATTATTGATACTATTATATACTTTGGGAACAATAACCACCACTTCCATAGATGTTTCCTTAATTTCAGTTCATATATATACTGAAGTTCAGCTACAAACTGCTTGTATATAGGATAAATGGCTATCCCATTAGGTTAGTTTTTGTCTTTTTTAAGTGTAACACAAACAGAATAATCAATATATAAGACATAAGCTAATTAATAGAACCAAACCAATTTTGAAAACCATATTTTTTTCAATATTTTCAAATATTTGCAAATAAATATTATTGTTTGGTTTAATTATCATCACTCACATTGTTCTGCTTTAAATGGCATGTATATTGCTTTTATTCTTATATAGTTAATTATAGAAACATAGTATTAAGTAGCTTTACTGTTTGGTTTAAATAGTATTTTTACAACAACACCTATATAAAAATAATATTTTTCTCAAATTTTATAACAGGAAAAATTTACCATTATTTTAGATTGGTAAAGTATCAGTTAAGAATGAAAATTGTTCTTAGGAGTCGCAATGGCCTTACAGCAAAAACAGAATTCTGCTGAAATTAATTCTACAGCTGCAACAAACAAAGAAACTGTTGATAGAGACCAGGATAACAGCGAAACTTTAATTGCTAAAGCTATGCAATATCATCAAAACAATGATCTTGTCAAAGCAGCAAATATGTACGACCAAGCTCTGCTTAAAGATCCAAGAAATATTAAACTGTTGTATTTAAGGGGAATGCTCTGTTTAGATTTAGAGGATCATCAAAAAGGAGTGGATCTATTAAGCCTAGCAGTTTCTTTAAACCCTACCGACCAAATGTTAAATGAAAGCCTTGCAAATGCTCATTGGGCTAATAACAACCTGCTACAAGCCCTAAATTGTTTTAATAAAATTCTTACCTTTAACCCAACTTCTACAAAAACCTTGTATAACAAGGGGTGCGTACTGCTAGAACAAGAAGATTACGAGAATGCTAAAACCTGTCTAGAAGAAGCCTTGAAACTTGACTCTACATTTTATCTAGCTTATGAAAAACTTTCTAAAACTCATGCAAAATGCAACGAAAGATATTTTGAAAAATTTTATTTAAAATTACAAAATCACTATGACCCCCAAGTTGTTGAAGATGATTTTCTTACCTCTTATGATCTGTTATTTCTTGATGCAAAGTTGGCGTTAAAAACTGCTCGTGAAAAAAACCAAATCAAACAGACCATATATATAAAATCTACACAAGTTTGTTATTATACAGGAAATAAAATTAGTGACCCTCCTAAAAATCTTATATGGGTTCCAGTACAAGAAATGTTCGATTATTTCCATAGGACCAGATACCGCTTACCATCAGCAATTGAGTTTAACCCAGAAAGTGAAGAACAGACGTTAACTGCCAAGACTTTTACTAAACTGCTTGAAAATATATATCTGTCTAAAAACAAGGTTTCTACAGAGTTTTTTTATGTAAATAAAAATAGAAAACCAGATTTTAACCCTGAAGAACGTCTCCGTTTTTTTCTTTATGCCTCACGCAATACAGTTGTTATGCAATATTGCTCACGCAACATTGCCAAAGCATTAGAAAACAACGGCTGTGAGGTAAACTTTTTAATTGAAGAGAGTGACTTAGAAGATATAACTACCTTAAAATTACTTACCACACATTTTGAATTTAATCCACATGCTGTAATTAACATTAACCATATTGATAATCAATGGTTGCACCCTGATGTTTATAACATCGTATGGTGGCAGGATTATATGAATGGAATGGAGGAAAAAAAGGAAAATAAGTGGCGTGAACGAGATATTGTGTTAACAGCTGACCCAGCCCTTATTCCATATTTAGAAATGTCTGGTGCAAAGGATATTAAACGTCAGGAATTTTGTGTTGATACAACAATTTTTCAAAACACTACCCCAATATCCCAACGCCGTAAAGCAGTTTTTATAGGTAACAACTATATAATCCGTCTAGAAAAAAGGTCAGGTGAAGATATAGCTCTATCGATGTTACAAGATATGCTAGATAAAGGAGAACCATACACTAAGGATTATCTTAATTTTGTAGCAAAAAAAAGTGGCTTACCTATTGAATATATTTTTGACCTTGGGCCTCTACTTACACATGTTGTACGTGAAACTTCTGTTAAGTGGTTATGTGAATTAGCACCAAAACTTGATCTTGAAGTTGAAATATATGGACGAGGATGGGATGATCATCCTGTTATCAGCCCATATTTTAAAGGTGAGGTAGAGCACGGACCTAAAGTTGCTGCACTCTATAATCAGGCCAAATATGCTCTCTCATCTAGTCCATACGTTGTCGATAGCCAAAGGCTTTCAGAAATAGCCGCTTGCGGTGTAATACCTGTTATGTATGATGCTCGACCTTTTGCACAAAAACCCCACTGGGATGATGAATGTCTGTGGTTTCACTCCAAAGAAGAGTTTATTGACTGTTTTAATAACACAACAAAAAATGACCCAGCAATAATTGCACAGACAAACTCATACGATGCATTTGCAAAACGTATTATCAAATGGATAAAACCATGAACTTAAATGAAAACACTATAAAACACTCACCTTCTTATATTTTTTTAATTAAACAAAACAAGGTTTTGCACCCTTCTAATGTGTGTTATCTTTTAATTAATAAATATTACCAATTAGCATTAAAAGACAGAGAGCTTTAAAGACAATGTCTGCAACTAACTTTGCTAAGCAGCCATTTGCACTGCTTGATAAAACCCTTATTTCACATCTTAAAAAAGAAGCTATAAAAGCAGATCTTGGACGCTCCAGAATATGCTTACACACAACACATGATGATCCAATTCAAGAGATGATTATTGTACATACTGGACGTTCCTTAGACAGACCTCATCGACATCATGGTAAGAGCATCTCCATTATGGTATTAGAGGGTGTTATGCGCATACCGATTTTTGATGACTACGGCACAGTAAAAAACTGTTTTGAGTTATCCACAATATCCTCTGGTGCTCCTTTTGTAACTCGGCTATCACATGGTGAATGGTATGCTTGTGTACCAATTAGTGATCCTGTAGTTATTTTTGAATCCTTAGGAGGGCCATTTAGCAAAGGCAGCAATTTTTATCCTAGTTGGGCTCCAGAAGGTGGAGAAGAACTTGCAAAATTTCTACAACGCTCTGTAGCAATTTAGCTGTATAACTATATAGAAAAAGTACATTAAAACGGATTTTAAAATGTTAAAAACTACAGTGTCAAATGACAAAGTGACTAAAGGGTTTGTCATTGGCAAACAGGCTGAAGAATTTATAGAATCGTATTTAGATTTTCCTATTCCTCTTTTGTTAAAGTTTCCTAAATATTTTACATTAGAACCAATAAACCGCTGTAACGCAAAATGTATAATGTGTGGAATTGATTTTGACTCAAAAACAAAAGCGGTGATGAGCCAGTCTCTTTTAGAAAAAATTGCTAAAGAGATGGCAGTACATAAAAACCACATTGAAAAAGTCATCATTGCGCTTGATGGTGAACCACTAATGGACAAGTCACTACACAACAAAGTAAGGCACTTAAAAGATGTTGGGTTAAAGTTAGTAAATGTAACTACAAATGCCAGCATGCTTTCCAAAAAACGAGCAACACAGCTAATTGAAGCAGGATTAGATGAAATTTATATTACAATAGACTCACTAAAAAAACCGGTCTACGAAGCTATACGTATAGGTCTAAATTTTGATGAAGTTTATAACAACACCTGCTCGTTTATAAAACTACGAAATAAGTTAAACCCTAACCTTAAAATCCGGGTATTAATGGTGCAACAAGAGTTAAATTTTAACGAGCCGGATGAGTTTGAAAAACATTGGCGCGCTCTTTTAGCAAGCCATGATCAAGTGGCTATACAAAAAGCACACAACTGGGCTAGTACCGCAGATGTTGTACAGTTTGGTGATGAGCCAGATATTAACAAGATACCATGTATATCTCTGTGGGGCACACTAGGCATTCATGCTGATGGTCGGGTTGGTATATGCTGTATGGACACAAAATGCGTATATCCTCTTGGCGACCTAAACCACAACACAATAGAAGAGATATGGTCATCAAAGGCAATGAATGATGCGCGAGAGTTACATTTAAACGGTCATCGTGCTAACATTCCTCTATGTGATGGCTGTACAGTGTGGCGTGCTGATAAACGGAAACTTTCAGGAAATATTGGAACCTCAAAATGAACCTCCCTATAACTACCTCCTCCCCTGATATTAAATATGATAACAGCTCTTTACACACGCTGTGTGACTATTTAAATAAGCAATATTCTATATCTCCAAAACTACTTTTGGTGCAGACTCCTCAAATAGACTTTAAAACTTTTGATCCAAATATTGCCAAAAAAAAAGGATACTATAATTATCCGCCAACAGGTTTGCAGTATCTATATGAATCTATAAAAGATCTTGGTATTGAAGTACGCATTCTCAACCTAAACCTAGAAATTTTACGCCGTTGCCATGAGTCACCACACTTTGATCATTCGCAATGGATGGATATCTTAACTACTGAATTAGAAAGTTACCAACCTTCAATTGTAGGTGTCTCTTGCATGTTTGATGTGGGTATAGATGCCATGTTAGATATTTTTAAATTATTAAAAAAAGAGAATAATAGAATAGTTATAGCTGGTGGCTTAATTCCTACCCATGAGTGGCAAACCCTTTTAAAGCGAAAACTGTGTCACTTTGTGGTTGAAGGTGAAGGTGAAAACAAACTACCGTTTTTACTATCCAACTTGTTTAATTGGCAAACTGAAAAAGAGGTTCCTGGAGTTCATTTTAATTTGGGGGATATACCAGGCGAAAGCCAGGGGCCGAAAGATGTTGTAGAGTTTGATTTTGACTTAATTGAAAGTTACTCACAAATATCAGTTGAGGAACATTATAAATATGGATCACTAAATCCGTTTGGACGTATGGCAGGTATTGATGACGCACCTTTTAGTGCTATCCAGTTGCACCGCGGATGCCGTGCTGTTTGCACATTTTGCTCAGTTCACGGCTTAATGGGCAAAGGAGTTAGGCGACGTAAAGTAGCAACAGTTATAGATGAGATGGCTTTTTTAATAGAAAAAAAGGGTGTTAAACATTTTGAATGGCTAGATGATGATCTGCTTTTTTATAAAAAAGAGTTTCAAGCTTTATTACAAATAATCATTGATAAAAAATGGAATATCACGTGGTCAGCCAATAACGGTCTTATTGTTGCTGCCATTGATGAAAAAACCATGGCACTCATCAAAGATTCCGGATGTATTGGTATAAAGCTCGGTTTTGAAAGCGGCAACCAAGAGATGCTGCGTAATGTGCAAAAGCCTGGCGGCACACTGGAAAAATACAATAAAGCCTGCAAAATATTAAGCCGCTATCCAGAAGTATTTACTGGTGCAAATATAATAGTTGGTTTTCCTGATGAATATTTTTTTCAGATGATGGATAGCTTTCTTTTTTATCTGCAAAGCGGTACAGACTGGGGGGCTTTTAATACCTGTCAAACAGTTCGTGGGGCATCTGCTTTTTCTGATTTTGGTAGCTATTTTGATGCTCAAATGGAAGGTGGAGGCACAAATGTAAAAAACTTCAATCCTGCTAGACGTGAAGTAAGTGGAGAGGTTGATCTTAAGGTTACAATTCTTAGTGGCTATGATATTTTTAGCATTGACCCAAAAAGTCAGCCAAGTGAAGAGCAGATCCAAGAGATATGGTTCACTTTTAACCTTTTGGGTAATTTTATTTTTAATAAAAACCTAAAAGCTAATGGTCGAGTTCAAAATTTTATTGGTTGGGTTGAAATGGCGCAGATTCCATACCAAACAAATCCGTACATGGCTCTTTTCCTGGGTTTAGCACATCAAATTGCAGAGCGACCAAAAATAGCTTTAGAATATTTAGGAAAAACTCGCGAAGTACTTGCAAAAAATCGTTATTGGCAAGGTAGATTTGCAGCATTCGATCTTAACTGGGTAGTGAATGATTTCCCCCAAAATCGAGAGGCAACTTTCTTGGTTATGTCTGAGTTACGCCGTAGGGCCGAAAGTTATTTTTCAACGGTATAAATAAAGCCTATTTTATAGAAAACAGTAGATTCATAGTGGAGTCTAAGCGATATTTTTTTGGCATATTGTCCATATTATAAAAACCTTTTTTACCCTGTATATATTGAATAAAACGAGATTTATATACTAAGTCATAGCCCAATTTATCATCAATAAAAGACACTAACTCGTTAATATTTAAACAGCGGAAGGGAATTTTTGCATCGTAATAGTTCTCTACACTAATAAATGTTGGAACATCACCAATTAAACTGTCGGAAAAAAGAATGTGAGGAGCTTTAAAAGTAGCTAGCTGGCTAAGTAAACCTTGCCAATCATCAATATAACGCAAAACACTGCCAAGGTGAATAATATCAACTCTCTCTAAACTTTTAGGTATGGAGTCATGAAAAAATATACGCTTATCCCCTCCATGGCACTCTTTTCCAACTTTACATGCAGCAGCATTATCTACCACATGAAATTCAATTTTTATATTATCTGGTAGAGTAGCTGCAACCATGGGAAAACGATCTCCCAATCCACCACCAAAATCAAGTATCACCACTTTGTTATCACGCTTGCTTGTAGCAGCCAAAAAAGCTAAGGAGTACTCCTCACTAACGGCACCTTGTTCATAAGCTTTTTGTACATGACCTTTAGTTTTTTGCAACCATTGCTCACTCTCAAAAACAGCATCTGATCCAGCTTTTGTTTCAGCAAAGGAGTTATATATACCACTGAACACTTGAAATGACATTTTGCTTGCTTCCCTATTTTCAACTAGTATTCGACAGTTTTGCAAAAATTGCAGTTTACTGCTAGAATATTAGTAATTTAAGCTATCTTTTTAATTGAGTAAAATTAGGATTTTGAATTGTTTTGAAAATAAAGTCAAAAAACATTGTTGAATATCGGCAATTATATGTACACATCGCTACATCAGCCCCAAGAAGCAGCCGTGGCCTAAAAGTTTTATCACCTGCTCCTTATGTTCTAAAATCTTATGTTAACTGGCGACTGCCAACAGATATAAAAGCAAAAATAAAAATTGATGTAACTATTTTTGACCCTGATGACTCACCAGAGTTAATGGCAACAAAATTACTTGCAGACACACCAGATATTATTGCTTTTTCTCTATATGTTTGGAACCATCAAGAGACTCTTAAGTGCGCTAAATTAATAAAAAAGAGTCACCCTGAAATCACCATTATCCTTGGCGGCCCCCAAGCTTCTCCTATAGCTGAGGAATTACTTTCAACAAACTCATTTATCGATATAATTCCTTTTATTACATCTCCTGGTGAGACAATTTTCTACCACTTAATTTCAGCAGCCATAAACCAAAAACCCCTAACAGATGTAGCGGGGTTAATGTTACGCCTTAAAGACGGCACAGTTGTAAAAACTGCTGAGAAAATTGAACCTTTGGATTTTAATACCGCGCCATCACCATTTTTAGATGGAACAATCTCCTTTGACGATGACTGTGAATATTTAGCAGTACTGGAGACATCAAGAGGCTGCCCATTTGATTGTGGTTACTGTTTTTGGGGTTCAGGTGGCAAGGATATGAACTACTATCCGCAAAAGCGAGTAGAACAAGAGATCGATATTATCTACAGTGAACAACAGATAAAACATGTCTACTTTGCTGATGCTGACATATTAATTAGAAAAAATCGCGCAGAATGGATGGTTGACCGCCTACTTAAAAAAGGCAGTGGAACTGGGGTAAGTTTTGAGCTAGACGCCAGGAATATTACCAAGCCAAAACGAGGGGTGGTTGAAAAACTTGCCAAGCTACCAGATTTTCAATTTGTATTTGCAATTCAAACTACAAACCCCGATGCCCTTGAGGCTATAGGTGTCACCCGACCCAGCCCTGAAATTTTTAAAGATAGACTTGAAACACTACGTAGCTGGATTGAAAATGTAAGTGCTGTGGTTGATATTATGCTCCCCTTACCACAGGACACATTTCAAGGGTTCCGTAAAACCCTAAACGATGTACTAGCTTTAACCCCAACCAGGCTAGTTTTAAACTATCCGGTATATCTTCTACCTGGTACTCGTTTTTATAATGAAAGAGAGCAACTTGGCCTTATATATCGTAAAGATCCACCTCATCCGGTAGTGGAAACAATAAATTTTCCTAAAGCTTACGTAAACAGCGCTCTTTTACTTGGTATATGGTGCGAAATTATCACTTACTATCACCCTGCTGCCGGAATATTTTTTCATGACCTAACAAAAAATGAACCTAAAACAAAACCCATTGATCGTATGGAAGCCTGGATTAGAGCCATAGAAAAAAAACTACCTTTAATGGAATATTGCGACAATCTGGTAGATTTTGCAGTAATATCGGTTGAGAACCTAAATGCCGCAAAAGGGGCCTTATTAAAACGAGCATGTGAACCAAAAAGTGGTTTGTTGATTTACACAACAATACTAGAAATTGAAACTGGTAGGTTTTCAAACTATACAAAGCCCATACAAGTTGCTGTTTATGTATATAAAAGTGCTGTTGAGTCTGGCATCACTTGGCTGGATAAGGAAACAATGGAGGCTCTTTTTCCTAAAAGTTATGGAGATTTGGCTTTTAAAAATATACCACCTCGTTTTAAGCCATATGAAGATACCGTTGAGGTACAAAAACAAGCTATAAAAACTCTACAAGAGTCAATGCATAGCAACTAAAATTTGCTATGTATTATATTCAAATAGCTATTGTTGCAACCTAGAGTCTTAACACCTTGTTTTATTCCTCTATTTTTACACTTGCAACCTTGACAATAAACCATCACTCAGTTAACAATTAAGGGCTATCTTTCTTTAATTAAACTTAAACCTTTAAGAATACTTAATGCGCATTGGCCTTGATTTTGACAATACCCTGGCAGTCTACGATAAACTATTTATTGAGACAGCTATGGAAAAAGGATTTATTCCAGAAAACACTACCATAACAACAACTGGTGGTGGTAAAGATATTGTCCGAGGTATGGTTCGCAGCCTTCCTGATGGTGAAGATAAGTGGCAGACACTACAAGCTGAAGTATACGGCCCACGTATGTCAAAAGCAGTTTTAATGGATGGTGTCACACTATTTTTAAATGAGGCAGTACGCCAAAAGGCAGAGCTTTTTATAGTCAGCCATAAAACACAATTTGCTGTTTTTGATCATGAAAAAAAATATGACCTAAGAAAGACAGCACTTGCCTGGATGACTGAAAAAAAGTTTTTTGCAAAAGATGGTTTTGCCATTCCTAGGCAAAACGTTTTTTTTACCCATACACGTAGTGAAAAAGTAAACCAAATAGCAAAGTTAAACTGCGACTATTTTATTGATGACCTACCAGAAGTATTTGCAGACCCTGGTTTTCTTGCTAAAATAGTACAAATTTTAATAGATCCACTTGGAAATGCCGACACCAATGGACCATTTCAACCTTTTTGTGGTTGGGCTGCAATTAACCAAGAAGTATTTGGTGTTCCCATAGTTAAGAGTAATTCTGTTAGTGTTAAGACCGATTATGAAGTACTTAGAATTGCAGAAAAACTTACAGGTAATAAAGTAAAATCTTTAGAAACACCGATAAAAGGTGGTAACAACCGTCTTTTTAAAGTGGTTACAGAAAAAGAAAATTTTGCTCTGAAGTTTTATCTTCACTTACCTGAAGACCCTAGAGATAGACAGGGCACAGAAACCCGCGCACTTTCATTTTTAAACAGCCAATCTGTTACTCAGGTTCCCCTTTTATATACCACTGATAAAGAAAACAGATGTTCTATTATGGAGTGGATAGATGGTAGTGCTATTACCACCCCAACCACCCCTGACATAGATGCAGTTTTGGCTCTTATAAAGCAACTCCATAAACTAGGAGAAAAACCAGAAGCCATGGGCCTGCCCTTAGCGTCCGCTGCTTGTCTATCTGGAGCCGCCCTTGAGAGCCAAATAAGCGAGCGCATGTTAAGGCTGGCAATTAATCAAGATAAACACCCAGATCTTGAGCTTTTTATAATTAACGATTTTACCCCATTTTTAAACCAAACCATAACCAGTATTAAATCCGCTTTCCAAAACAAGCAATTAGACTTTAACGCTGAAACACAAGTTAAATACAGGGTTTTAAGCCCATCAGACTTAAGCTTTCCCAACACTCTTCGGCGAATGAATGGTGATGTGGTTTTTCTTGACTTTGAATATTTTGGTTGGGATGACCCTGTTAAACTAGCATCTGATTTTCTTCTTCACCCCGGCATGCAGATTGCCGATAAAGATAAGGAGAGGTTTATTTGCGAGATAACAAAATTGTTTGATGCAGACACATCATTCAAATTCCGCTTGCAACAACTTTTCCCTCTATTTGGTTTGTGCTGGTGTTTAATTATACTAAATGTATTTCTACCAGAAGGATGGCGAAGAAGATCTTTTGCTGCCAACCCTGAGGAGAAACAAATTGCCCTTGACAGGCAGCTAGAAAAAGCTCGTAACCTACTTTTATCTCTGCAAAAAAATGGCAGCGGAATAAAATATGCTTGAAAACCCTACTACACCGAAACTTATCTACCCAGACACCCCTCCTCTGGACAATCGCTCGAGACAACTTCGTAAGCTTGTTTTACGAGCAATGGTAGGTGGTGGACGCGGACACCCTGGCTCGGCTCTCTCTTTAATTGAGATTTTACGTTGTCTTTACGATGATATTTTGAATGTAAAAGCCGATAAGCCAAATTGGGATAAAAGAGACCGTTGCATATTAAGCAAAGGTCATGGTTGCTTGGCACTTTACGCTATACTCTCTGATAAAAAATTTTTTCCAGCATCACAGCTAGATACATTTTGCCACTTCGACTCCATTCTAGGGGGACACCCAGAATGGGGTAAAATTCCTGGAGTTGAGGCATCTACAGGTGCGTTAGGACACGGCCTATCTATAGGTGTTGGTCATGCTATTGCAGCTAAGTTACAAAAAAGAAAAAGCCGTTCTATTGTAGTGATGGGTGATGGTGAGATAAATGAAGGCTCGGTTTGGGAAGCAGCAATGACCGCAGCAAAACACAAATTAGATAACTTAATTGCTGTTATCGATTATAATAAATTACAGTCTTACGGCCCTACAAAGCAGGTAATGGACATGGAACCCATGACCGACAAATGGCAAGCATTTGGTTTTACTGTTATAGATGTAGATGGGCACAATATGCTTGAGTTAAAAAAAGCATTTAAAAAACCACCTATTGACGGCAAACCTACTGCTATTATTTGCCATACAATTAAAGGCAAAGGGTTGCCCCCTGCTGAAAACAACCCAACATGGCATCATAAATCCCGAATAACACCAGAACAGTTAGAGCAACTGTATCAAGCCCTGGAAGAGAATTAATGCGTAAAACCTCACTTAATTCTGTAACTAAACTAGCCAAAAAAGATAAGCGAGTCCTGTTTATAGGTTCAGATCTTGGCGCAGGAACAATGGATGAGTTTCGCGAAAGTTATCCTGAGCGTTTTTTTATGGAAGGAATAGCTGAGCAAAATATGATTGGTATGGCAGCAGGGCTAGCAATGGACGGTTTTATTCCATACCTAAACACAATTGCCAGCTTTATAACCCGCCGTTGTTTAGAACAAATTACAATTGATTTATGCCTACATAACCTACCTGTTCGGCTGCTAGGTAATGGTGGTGGCTTGGTTTATGCTCCTCTAGGTCCAACTCACCTTGCACCTGACGATATCGCCCTTATGCGCGCCTTACCCAACATGACCATTGTTGCTCCATCAGATGCCATGGAGATGCAAGAAATAATGAAGCAAACTTTGGATATTCCTGGGCCTGTTTATATACGCTTGGGTAAAGGTGGAGACCCAGTGGTTTTCCCCAAAGGTGGTAAAACAAAAATTGGTAAGGCTATGCAGCTTCGTGAGGGACGCCACGCTATTTTTATTTCCACGGGCATCATGACCCATAAAGCTATAGTTACAGCAGATATGTTAGCTAAAAAAGGTCTAGACTGTGCTGTTTTGCACTGCCATACAATTAAACCCTTAGATGATGAGGCAATATTGTCTGCAGCATCTGATTTTCCTTTAATTATAACACTTGAAGAACATTCACGTGTTGGTGGGCTTGGAAGTGCAGTGGTAGAGCTACTTGCAGACAACGGCCCCTACCCCAGACTTAAAATTTTACGCCTTGCTCTACCAGATAGTTTTCAAAAAAATTATGGCTCTCAAGATGCTCTGTTAGAGGCTGCCGGACTCTACCCCAAAAAGATAGCAAAAACCCTTCTAAACACTATGTTCGGAGCTTAAAACATAATGTCAAAACTTTATAGCAGTTTAAAATTCCTTCGCTTTCATGATCACCTTGAAGCTCTGAAAAACCGCAAAGTCATAGCACCAGTTCATATTCGCATAAAACCAACAAACCACTGTAACCATGACTGCTGGTATTGTGCTTATAAAGTAGACCATTTACAGCTTGGTGAAGATATTGTTGAAGCTGACATTATCCCTAAGGAAAAAATGGTTGAGATTGTTGAAGATATAATAGACATGGGAGTAAAGGCAGTTACATTTTCTGGTGGTGGTGAACCTCTACTATACAAAACATTGCCTGAAACAATAGAACGCTTAGCCCAAGGTGGAGTTAAAGTTGCAACTTTAACCAACGGCAGTAATTTAAAAGGTCGCACAGGTGATGCTTTAGCTAAATATGGCACATGGGTGCGTATATCAATAGATGCTTGGGATGATGCTAGCTATAACAAAGCACGGGAAATAAAAGGCAACAATTTCAGCCAAATTGTTAGAAACATGAGGGAATTTGCCGATAAAAAATCACCCTGTGTACTTGGTGTTAGCTTTGTGGTAACAAAAGACAATTATAAACATCTCATTGAGGCCTGCAAAATATTTAAACAAGCTGGTGTAAACCATGTAAAACTATCTGCTGTTGTTATCTCTAATGATGGCAGAAAAAACAATCAATACCATGGGGAAATTATGAAAGAAGTCTCTGGCTTAATTACCAAAGCCCAAGAGCTTAACGATGAAAATTTCACCATTATCAATCACTATCACGAACTTGATGAACGGTTTGATAAAACCTACAAAACTTGTTCATTTCTGCAATTTTTAACAGTTATCGGAGCCGACTGCCAAGTATACTCATGTCAAGATAAAGCCTATAATGATAAGGGGCTGATGGGATCTTTTAAAGACCGTTCATTTAAAGATTTTTGGTTTTCCGAAGAGAACTACAAACGGATTTATTCACTTGATCCCACAACTGATTGCAAACATCACTGTGTCTCTCATGGAAAAAACCTAGCGATTAACGAATTTTTAGATACAGACCCAGATCACGGCCTGTTTGTATAACAAATAAATAAGGTTGGCCTGGTAATGGAGAGCATCCCTTCCTAGTAGGGTTTAGAGAAAAGCTCCAAGAAAGAAAGAGGAAAAAGAAAATGAAAATGAAAATGAAAAGAGTAGACTTCATATCCGAACTACACACAAAAACCAAGCGCAATTATGTTCAAAGAGTAGTAGAACATGACAAAGCCAAATGTGCCGTAAAGGCCAAACAGTGGGACTTTGACTATTGGGACGGAGATAGGCAATACGGGTATGGTGGTTATAGTTATGACGGCAGATGGTTATCGGTAGCTAAAAAGATGGCAAAACACTACGGCCTAAAAGCCGGTGACCGTATCCTAGATGTAGGGTGTGGAAAAGCATTTTTATTATACGAATTCACTCAAGCTGTACCGGGTTGTGAAGTTGTAGGTCTAGATATATCCCCCTACGCAATAAAACACGCCAAAGAAGAGGTAGCTCCATTTATAAAAGAGGGCAACGCAACCAACTTACCATTTGAAGATAACAGCTTCGACTTTGTATTCTCCATAACCACACTACACAACTTCCCCTGCTACGATCTAGAAAAAGCATTATCAGAGATAGAACGCGTAGGCAAAGACAAAAAACTAGTAGTTGTGGAGTCCTACCGCAACGAAGAAGAAAAAGCCAACCTACTATACTGGCAGCTAACCTGCGAATCCTTCTACAAGCCCGACGGCTGGCAATGGTGGTCAGAACATTGTGGCTATAGTGGAGATTGGGACTTTATCTTTTTTGAGTAAAATTTCAAAAAGCAGGTATTTTATAAAAAGTAATTACAATAAAATAAAACATAAATAAGAATAGGCTATAAATGGTTAAAAGCCTAACTCCATATGTAGGTAGGGAAATAAATATGGACAAAACCATAATAGCAATTAAAGTCCAAGCCTTAAAATTAAATCCAGCGGATCGCCTTGTTTAGCTAATGCTATTATTAGCAGCCTAGATGAAGTAGATAGTAAAATGGACCGTCTATGTGGTCCAAAGAGGCTGAAGAACGCTTATCTGCCTATAAAAGAGGTGAGCTAAAGGCTATTTACATGGATAAGGTGCTTGATACACACCTAACACAGTAAACATCTTTTTGCTGTATACTTTTTACACCACCACCAGAATAAAAAACTAACAAACTACTAAGTCAAGATTTAACCTACTCCATCAAAGTTTTAATATACCCGAAAATATGGTCCGCTCCTACAGTTTTGCGGTTGCAGACTATAGCTACATCTAGGGCTGCGGCTGCGCTGCCTAGAAATAGGGCTAGCTTGGGGTGTATGCCACCGGCTAGGCTTAAACCAGAAAGGGATAGGAATGCGTCTCCTGCTCCTATACGGTCTACTACGTGGGTGGATAGGGCTGGTATGTCGTGGACTTTTCTGGCATCTAGGTTCAACATTACAGCACCGGTCTGACCCATGGTTATGGCGAAGTATTTTGCTTTTACTGCTGCTGCTAGATCATCCGCAATCATGGTTATTGGGTCATGCCTGTTGTGTGAGGCTAGGCGAACCTCTGGCTCATTTATAGATGCGTAGTCTAAATTAGGATACCTAGTTATTACATGATGCCCCCTGTTACCACTGTTAATTTGAGTATTCACTGCTAAAAATTTGGCTGAATCACTCAGGGCTGCAACCATGCTGCTTGAGATAAAACCGTTGCCATAATCTGCCACCAAAACCACATCATAATCTTTGGCATTTTGGTTTATCCACTGACAAATATCAGCGTCTTGCTCAGCAGAAAGAGGTGCGTTATCATAGAGGTACACCTCAAACAATTTATTCATGTTGTTGTCTATGTAACGCTTTTTTACCAGAGTCTGCCCTTGGTTAAAATAATAGAAATTTGGCGTTACATTTTCAGCAAGCTTTCCACGTATAAATGTTTCGTGAACATCATCTTTACCTAACCCAGTTAATAAGGTAACTTCACCTGCAAACTCTGCTAAATGGTTGGCAACAGCAAGTGAGCCTCCAGCAAAAAATTCGTTCGACCCATAATGGACTGAAATAATATTTCCACTTTTACCAGTCATACCCATAGGGGTTGAATAACAATATTCATCAACAATTGCTTCTCCAACCACCAATACTTTAAGAGATTTAAGAGCTTTTACCTGATCAATAATTTCATTTGCAGTGTACTCTTTTTTCAGGCGGTGCAGATAGTTTCTCACACTTGGAGATAGCTCTGCCAAGATATCGTTATCTTCTTCATCACCTGTAAATGCTGGGTTATCTAAAACAAGTAAACGACCACCAAAAGCTTCTACTGCTTGTTTTTCTTGAACTCTATCTGAGCTATAGCCGTTTTGATCTGACTCTTTCATGTTAGAAGTAAATAGGAATAAGTCTGGCTGTATTTCCCTGATGATTGCAGCAGCATTGGGAGCATCCAAAATCACTACCCAATCAACACAAGATAGCTCTGCAACACTCTCTGCTCGCATTGCAACTGAATAAGCTGACTGACTAGGGCTTTGGCTAACAAATCGATCAGTAGCAATGGACACTACCAATACGTCACCCTCTTGCCTTGCTTTACGCAGGTTTAAGATATCACCCAGATGTAGAGAGTTGAAAGTACCGTGACAGTAGACTATTTGCCTGTCTTGACCCTTCAAAAAGCGGATCTTTTGGGCTAACTCATTTTTTGAAATAATTTTTTGTGACATCGTATCAGTAAAAAATACTCTTTTTAATATTTTTAGAAGGGTCCAACATATGCCGGGTTGGGAATATCACGAAGGGAGGTTCTTCTCACCCTTTTACACATCTCTTGAGTTGGTAATTTTTGCTCGTCATCAACAAGAGAGACAATAGCTTTAACGATAGTTTCTGCATCAGGGTAGTAGTCGTCTGCAAGATGTTTTGATGTAGGAGCCGGATGGTCTGGAAGGGTAATGCGCATTGGTGGCTTTTTTAAATATTGAAAAGCATTTTCAACAGTTCTTGCCATTATCTCTCCACTAACACCACAAGAAGCCCAGCCAGTGTCTAGAACCATCAGTAAGCCTGTTTTTTCTACTGATGCTAAAACTGGGTCCATGTCTAGAGGTCGCACAGACCGCATATCTATAATTTCAACTTCAACCCCATGTTCAGCCAAAACTTGAGCAGCTGCTATTGCTTCAATGGTCATGTGAGAGAACGTAGCAACTGTTATGTGGCTACCTTTTTTAACAATACTGGCTTTGTCTAAGGGAACAAGATATTGCTCTTTTGGTACGTCACCTTTTAAGTTATACAGCCATCTGTGTTCTATGAACATTACTGGGTTATTATCTTTTATAGCACTAAGTAACATACCTTTTGCATCATATGGTGTTGTAGGCATAACAACTTTTAAACCGGGTATGTGGGCAAAAAGAGATTGTAAACTTTGAGCATGTTGCGGACCCTGCCCCCAACCGCGTCCAATTAACATCCGCACTACCAACGGTACAGTTACTTGACCATTAAAAACATAATGTAGTTTAGCTGCATTATTTATAAGTTGATCTAAGGATAAAAGCGCAAAATCTATTCGTTGATGAACCAAAATAGGCCGAAAACCACTCGTAGCCAGCCCAATACATACACCAGTCATACCATTTTCAGCTAATGGCATCTCAGTTACCCGGTCTGGGCCAAATTTTTCTACAAGACCTTCTGTGGTTCTAAATATTGACTTTGGGTCAGCGACACCTTCACCAATAACCATGATAGATTTATCACTCTCCATAGCCTGATACTGGGCCTCTTGGAGAGCTTCGCCAAAGTTAATTTCTCGTATGTTTTTCTCGGTGGAAGCATTATCTATAGTACTACTGGGCATAAGTGAAGTCCCCACTAGTTTGGGGTTTTGGATCAGGGCTAGCAAAGCTAAATTGAAAAGATGCTTCTACCTCTGCTTTTACATTTTCTTCTAAGGTTGCAAAGTCCTTTTGGCTCCAGCCAAATTTCTGCGTCAACTCTTCGGCTGCTCTTTTCAAAGGACAGCGATCTTCCCTAAACTTTGGAGTTTCATTTGGGCGATAGCCAAGATCATCATCAAACTCATGGCCAACATGACCAAGCCACCTATATGTTTTAAACTCTAAAAATTGTGGCCCCTCTCCTCTTCTGGCTTTTGCTACTGCTTCACCAGCCAAGTGTGCAACCTCAACCACATCGTTGCCGTCGCCAGTATAAACCCCCAAGCCATGGGCCTTAGCAACCCCAGATATAGATCTAATTGGCTGTCTTTCGGCGAGAGGGGTATATACAGACATACCATTATTTTCACAAACAAAAATAGTGGGGATGTTTTTTAAGGCAGCAAAATTCATAGACTCATGTAAAACTCCCTCTTCAAAACAGCCGTCTCCAAAAAATACAACAGAGACATGTTCTTCTTGTTTTAATTTAAATGACCACCCCGCACCAACAGCAAGGGGAACTGTACCACCAACAATAGGTACTGCTCCAGAAAACCCAGCTGCGTTATCTATGAGGTGCATAGACCCCCCCCTACCACCACAGCAACCAGTGGCTTTACCATATATTTCAGCCATCATTGCATTTAAGTCTCCACCCTTAGCCATATAATGACCGTGTGAACGGTGGTTTCCAAAAACTACATCTGGTGTAGTAAGGTTAGCACAAACACCTGCGGAAATTGCCTCTTCTCCAATACAAAGATGAACAGGGCAACGCATTTCCTGTTCATGATATCGGTTAGCTATGGCCTCTTCAGCCCGACGAATCCGTAACATACTATGATACAGAGCAGGCAGATCGATGGTGCTTTCTTCAGTCTTCACAACTATTCTTCAGCCTCATAAAAAGTAATATAAACTACTTGATTTTATGAATTATGGGTAATATTTCATAATTTGTAAATTTAATTCAATTTCTCATCATAACAAAAAAACTACGCAATTTAAATCTGGTTACTAAAAAATATTCATAGCACCATGATTAATACCAACTAAGGATAAACTATAATTTCTTAAATGGATAAGCAGTTTATTTTTATTAAAGATATTCTCTCAATATCATCTATAATCCATATACTTAATAAAAACTACTTTTTACTTTCATCTTGTTGGATCAAGGTTAATATAGCACTTTATAAATTATGGATATGAAGTATAAACGAACAGAGAGTCTTAGAACAATATTCCAGTTTTATTATTTTTTGTTTGACAGCATTCAAATACACTGTTATGTTCCTGTCAATTAATTGGTAATTGTATTGAAAACATAGCCCCCTACAAGTGGTAAAAGCCTCATTGCAATCTTCATGGTCATTGTTCTTTCCTCAGATTCCGTTTCGGTTCTCAGACATGATATGCAAGTTAAAGACTCGTCGATTCCTAAATGGGTGTCTGGAGGTTCTGTCTCAATGTTAAGCCAAGTTCATTTCAATTTGCGTAAGGAGTAGTACAAAATGTCAGATCGTGAAACAGGTATTGTAAAGTGGTTCAACGACAGCAAAGGCTTTGGCTTTGTAGAACGTGACGAGGGCCGTGGTGATGCATTTGTTCATCATTCAGCAATCGGTGGCGAGGGTTTCAAATCTCTCCAAGAAGGACAGCGTGTTGAGTTCACATGTGTAGAAGGTCAAAAAGGTCCAGCTTGTGAAGATGTAACACCTCTATAAGCTGATCTAAAACTTAGAATTTCTAGGTTAAACACCGTCCCAATTGGGACGGTGTTTTTTTATGGGATAATTTCAAAAATAAAAATTCTTCTTTACCAGTTTTAATCTGATTTTTGAAATTCTGATAAATCAACAATATAGATTGTAAATCATTAGATTCAACACATTCCCACCTTTTTAAGGAAAAATAAATTTTATTTTTAATTGGTTTAAACAAGTAACAGGTTCATTTTTTTATAGCTTAATTGCTTGGGATATAACCAACTTTAAAGACTTTTTCATATCATGGTTAAGGCTGAAGGTTTCATATAGATCTTCACTGCACTTATCTCTTTTAGCTGGATCACTCAACAAAGCATCTACTTTTTCGCACATCTCTTCCTGGTCATTAAACACTAGAGAGTCTGCATTTTTTTTAAAGTAGTATTCTGAGTCATAGTGACGATAACTAAGAAGGCAGCCAACATTTCTTACAATTTCAATGGGTCGAGGAAAAAAGCAGGTTTCAAATGTTGTGCTGCCAAAATCAACAGAGACAGGAATATGGTGATATAATAAACCTCTTGCTACTATACTTTGTGTAGGCTCCGCATCAAGATTATCGGTCATCCAATCGTCACCAATCAATAAAAATTCCTTACCAAACTCTTTTTTCAATCGGTGAACAAACCCTCTTCTGGTTCCTCGAGCATGATAGTATCTATAAGCTAAAATAACTTGCAAAAATAATCTTGCTTGCTCTGATGGTGGCTTAGAATAAATAAAGGTCCATAACTGATCCATATCATAACGAGATAAGGTGGGGTCAGCAATTGCTATTTCTACCATATTTTGAGCTAATAAATCGACTTGTTGATCAATAACTTCAGGCTTTTTAGGCAGTATGCCCATATATATAATTTTTGCTTGTGATATATTTTTTTTAACATGGTGAGAAGATTTTTTTACCAGCTCCATATAATTGTTAGTTGTGGCTTGTTTAGGCTTTAACCACTGCATAAATGGATAAGTATGGAGCTTTGATGACAATCCTAATGGAGCAAATATAATAGATTTAAACCCTAAGCGTCGATACTCTAGGGCAGCCTTTTCACATGGCGACCAAAATAGAATTCGTAAATCTTTTATAACAGCATTTACATGATCAACATCATAGTGCTGCCATAGCTGTTTTAAGTTTTCAACTGGATGCCCCCAAGTAACAGATATTATTGGACAGGTTATGTTAAAGCTAGCTACTAGATTTAACACACTTTTTTTAATCTTATCACCAAAAAGGTTTGCAGTAAAAACCAAGTCGCACTCTTCACCTAGAAGAGTATCTTTTTTGTCGTTCTTGGTATCTTCTAAATAATTATTTTCAAGGTGCAGCATATAAACATCATGGCCTAACCCTAACAACTCACCTTGTAGTGAGTAGAAAAAATCATACAGACCATTAGTAACAATTAAAATCCGCATTATCCTTTTTTCTCATGTAAAAAAATTGTGACTCAAAAATAGTAAATACATTTATTTTAACCTTGGTTTAACCTTAAGAATAGAGCTTCATTGCATGATCTATTACTTTTTTTAGAGATCGTACCATCCCTTGTTGTTGGCTAAATGTGTTAAGAATATTATGCCGATAAATATCTCTTTCTTGTTTATTATTCAACAAAAAATCAATTTTTTCACACATATCATCAGCATCATCAAAAACAAGAGATTTTACATTTTCTTGAAAAAATTGTTCAGAGTCATAGCGACGATAACTTAAAAGACAACCGATATTTTTTACTATTTCAATAGGACGAGGGAAAAAGCTAGTTTCAAAAGATATACTACCAAGATCAATTGAAACAGGAACATGGTGGTACAATACCCCCCTTGTTTGCAGGGATTGGCTTGGCTCAGCTTCAAGGTTATCTGCTATCCAATCATCTCCAAACAGTAAAAATTGGTTACCAAACTCCTTTTTTAAGCGTCTTACAAAAACTCTTCTGGTTCCTCTAGCATGATAATATCTAAATACTTCGGCTATGGTAAAAAAATCTCTAGGTCGCTGTCTTGGTTCTACGGAGGAAATGTATGACCACAATTTATCAATATCAGCCCGTGATAATTTAGGGTCAGCAATCGTTGCTTCAGCTAATGTTCTGGATAATAAATCAATTTTTGGGTCTATGTTTTCTGGTTTTGCAGGCAATATACCTAGGTAAATTATTTTAGTGTTGGAAATATCTTTTTCAGGGGGAGGGTTGGTTTGCTTAATATAATCTTGAAATACTTGAGGGTTGGCTTCATGAGGTTTTTTCCAACAAAAAAATGGAAATGTTTGCATCTTGTCAGAGTAACCAAGTGGAGCAAAGACTATAGATTCAAACCCCAAAGCAAGATACTCTTGAGTTGCTTTTTCACATGGTGACCAAAATAAAATTTTAAGATTTTTAATAATGTCGTTTGTTATTTTAGAGTTATATTTTTTCCATAACTCTGATATCTCTTCAACAGGATGCCCCCAAGTGATAGATATAATAGGACAATTGACATTAAAACGAGCAAGGATATCTAATATTTTTGGATCTTCATTAGTTTCAAAAATATTAGCTGTTATAACAAGATCACAATCAGCACCAGATAGAGCCTCTTTTTTAATATTTGCGCTGTTGTCCAAATACATCGGCTCTAGATGCACCATATAAACTTCATGGCCTAATAGCAGAAGTTCGGTTTGAAGAGAGTAAAAGTATTCGTACAACCCCGCCGTTATGACCAGAACTCGCATTTTTCACCTCTTGATGTGAATAATGTATGAATATTTTTTTATCAGCTATTTTCCAGGTTATACAGTTATTGATGGGATAAGTTAAGATCGAGAAAACTATCTGTGCTCTGGACGTTATCTGAATCAAGAAGCTTATACTCAATTGCAGAAAGCAGATAAATAACACGGCGACTAAATTCACGGGTCTGCTTATAACTAGCTTCAGCTCTTTTATCCTGCTTGTTACGAAGAGCGCTTATAACATTTTTTGCATGTGTGTGAAATGCCTTATGAGTTTCATCTAATTTTGCTATCTCTGGCAAATCACTATACCTCTTTACTCCAGTTGCATTTATCCAAACCCCAAGAGCACAAATTTCTGAAGACTCCAAAGTGATATCCTTTCCCCGGTGTCTAAAGGCTTCCATTAGGTTTCTCTCCCACCTTAAATGGATTAATCTCGCCTGACTTACTTTTAGTGTGCCCTTATCTTCTGGTAAAGCATGATATGGCCCAGCAAAAAGCCTCTGAAAAAGGCTGCGTGGCTGTCTTGCATTCGAGGTTGTTATATGAGACTTTTCAAGAGCCTCTAACTCCATTTCAGTTAAATGAAAAATAATATCCCTACTTAAACGACGGACAGTTTCTAGCTCTTGAGAAATATTTTTTTCACCACCATCATTACATGCAATAGCAAGACGACTTGCAGCTTGGTGAAAAGCTTTATGGGCAACAAGAAGAGGTTGAATTGATTCCAATGCACCATAATTTCTTTGCGCTGGTCCATTGAGCCAACGACCTAACTCACAATCCTCATGAGATTGTGCTTCTAAGGAGATAGAACTACCTTTAGTGGCTGACTCCATCTCATACTCCCAATTAAGGTGAGCAATTCGGGCCAAGCCCAGGTCTAGTTTAGGGTTACTGCTCATAAAAAAGCCTATATAAGTACATTGAAAAATTAGTGAAGTATGTGAACATAATAATACCCATTATCCTGGCACTTTACCTTCATGTTTGTCAAGCTATAGCAAGGTATAATCATGTAAAAAAACCTACATATTTTTTAAGAAAAATTAAAAAAAACCCGCACAGTATGTACAGGTTTTTTTTAAAAAATTATGATGTTTTAAAAAACAGTTACATGTATTTAACTTTCTTCTTTACCTACCTTTGCCACAGGCATACATCCTCCTCCAGATGAAGAGCAACCACCACACCCCTCCCCCGGTTTTTTTTCAGCAAACATCTGCTTTGTGCTATTGAATACATAACGCAGACATAAAAGCATGATTATGCCTACAACAAGAGTATTTAACCAATCACTAGAATTCATATAAATAGATTACCTACTGTTAGAACCACAAAAGACAAACTCCAAGCCAAAACCAGGGAAAAAGCAACAGAGAAGCCCGCCCATTTCCAAGACCCTGCCTCACGTCGAATAACTGCTATAGTAGCAAGACAAGGGGTATAGAGTAAGACAAAGATCATGAAGGCAAAAGCTACTAATGGGGACATGGTTTTTGACAATACATTTTTCAGACTAGTAGACTCCTCCGTTGACTCTTCATCTTGTGCGTAAATAACTGCATAACTAGCAACCACCACCTCTTTGGCAACAAACCCGGTTAAGATTGCAACAGTATCGCGCCATGTAAATTCTAGTGGCGCAAAAATTGGAGCAATAGATTGAGAAACTCTACCAAGATAGCTGTTAGAAAGATGTTCCTGAGCCATTTTCTGCTTAAAACCAGCAATAGCTATAGAATTCTCAGAACTTTCTGGCTCACTGCGTAGCTGTTCTATCTTGGAATCATAATCCATACTATATTTTACATCTTGTGGAAACTCTTGCAAAAACCAAAGCACAATAGAGCCAACCAAAATTACCCCAGCAATCTTTTGCAGAAAATTAAGAGCCTTATCCCACATATGAACTAAAACCGCCCGTAAAGTTGGCAAGCGATAAGGGGGAAGCTCCATTACAAAAGCCTCTGGCTCTCCTTCTGGGATAAGCTTATTTAAAAGAACTGATGCTCCCATGGCAATAACAATACTTAACATATACATTATGAAAACCATGGTTCCGGCCATTTCACTAAAAAATGCACCTGCAAACAAAATAAATACCGGAAGACGAGCTGCACAAAGCATAAACGGATTGATTATAATAGCTATCAGCCGGGAACGGTCACTCTCAATAGTGCGTGTAGCCATTACTGCTGGCACATTACAACCAAAGCCCATCACAAGGGGAATCAAAGCCTTACCATGAAGACCAAAGGAGTGCATTACCCTGTCCATTAAAAATGCTGCACGGGTTAGGTAACCGGTCTCACTAAATACAGCCATGAAGAAAAATAGAATGACAATATTTGGTAGAAAAATAATTGTTCCACCAACCCCTGCTACCACCCCATCAATTATCAAATCATGGGCCATACCAGCAGGAATTATATTATCAAGAAATTCTGAAACAACCCCAACACCAGCGTCTATCCAGTTCATAGGATATTCACCAACAGAAAAGGTCGTCTGAAACATTATCCATAATAGGGCAACAAAAACTGGGATACCAAGCACACGATGGAGAAAAAACATATCCAGTTTTTTTGTCATATCATAACGTTGACCTGGATCTTCTACTACCTCTACAGCCTCTAAAACCATACCATGGACAAAACCATAACGGGCATCAGCAAACAACATTTCACATTCACCATCATGATCACGAGCCAAATCATAACGCTCGCGTCTTACCATCTCTAAGAGATAGTCATGGTCCTTCTCTTTGCTGATCATCACCTCATCACCCTCTAGTAGCTTAATCGCCAACCAGCGGCTCTGGGTTTCACTCATCTCGTCTTGATGAAGCTGTGAAATTTTCTCTTGTACCCTTATAACAGCATCAGATAAATGTTCGTCGTAGTTTATAAAAGCCTGTTTAATTTCATCAGGGTTATTTGCCACCTCAATGATGCAATCTTTTAGTTTTTCTAACCCTTCCCCGGTAATAGCATTAGTCTCGATAACTGGTCCGCCCAACATGTTAGACAAGGCTGCACTATTAATTTTTAGCTTTTTACGGTTAGCCTCATCGATCATATTGAGAACGAAAATTGTCTTTTTACCCATCTCAATAAGTTGGCTTGTGAGAAACAGCGACCTCTCAAGGTTTCCAGCATCAAGTATGTTGATTACAATATCTGCTTTTTCAGCATGAATATAATCCCGACTCGCGCTCTCTTCAGGAGACTGGGTTGTCAGAGCATAAATTCCTGGCAAATCAGTAATATTAATAGTTTTGCCTTGATGCTCAAATGATCTCTCTTTTGCTGCAACTGTTACGCGAGGATAGTTGCCAACATTGTCTTTAGAACGACACAGTTTATTAAGAATAGTAGTCTTACCACAATTGGGATTACCAACTAACCCAATTGTAATTGTTGAGGGTTCTGACTTCATATTTGAACTTCCATTTTATAGAAATGATAATCATTACTAAATACAAACAGAAATAATCCCTGCTTAAATACAGATAACAGAGTTATTTAGTTATTATAAACAGTAAAACAAACTAGAAATTCTAAAAAGCAGAGAGCTAAAACTTTGCTGCTACTTAATGGCTGTTAGAGCTATATTAAAGCCTGTAATTTAAAAATAATTTCATCTAAATTATACAAGCTAAAAACATATAATTGCATAGAAATATATTGTTAGCTTAAAAAATAAGTCAAACAGAAATATGGGAAAAAATCTCCCATATTTCTGTTTGGTAATAGATGAAAATTTTTACCTTCTGTTTATGCAGACTAAGATAAAGAACCTAGGATATTTACTTGATATTATTTAGTTACTAGTAACCAATATTTTCTGTGCATCATCATTGCGGATTGTAAGACGATACCCCAATATTGAATAAACTCTAGGATCACCAAAGGGAGCCAATGTGTCTAAAGAGATATCTTTGCCGCGGACTATACCCAAGGCCATTAAACGACGCTTGCTTGCATCATCACCTTCTAAACCAACAATTTGCACTGTTTTGTCGCTTTCTATATCTGCTAAGGTCATTGATGTTTTATTAAGAGTTTTTGGCATTTTTTTCACTCGATTTTTAATGGTTTTTTCAGATCCAACAATTTGCGATCTGAGTGAGAATGGTTCTTGTTACCTTTTTATATAGAGAAAGTCAACATTTTTTCATGTAATTTTTAATTGGTAGTTAAGCTAATAACTGTTTATATTAGAAGTTATTCTTACTAGTTATATTAGCGGGAAATTAATGAAAGAACATCTAAACACTTCTGGTAAAATCCTTATTATTGAGGAGAAACCTTGCAAACTTTTAACAAGCTTAACTCCCAGTACTTACAGCTTAACAAACGCGCAAAAAAGTGAAGATGTTTTTAGTATACTTGGAAGCAAAAAAATTGAATTGGTTATAATAGATGCTTCAGAAAACCAAGCTAAATATTTTCAACTATTAACAGAGATTAGAGACTCATTTGATAGCCAACAACTACCAGTTTTAGTTATTTTATCTTTAGATAACAAACTATCTGTCAAGACTGCACTAGAAGCTGGGGCAAATGATTATCTCTGTGCCTCTCAGATTAATGACCATATAGAGCAGCGAATATATTGGCTGATAAAGCAGTCAGAAAAACATTTTGCCCAAACAAGTAAACTTAAGAAAAAAGCTTCACTGCAATCTGATTTTAAACAGATTGAAAGCGCTCTATTGCAAACATCATTTTATGATTTGTCAATTTTTGGCAACCCACTAAACCAAACACTAAAACTCACACTTAGTATTATCCTATCGGCCCCCCTATTACCTGAAGACCCTGCTGGTGCAATTTTTTTAGCAGACCCCGAAGAAAATGAGCTTCACCTTGCCTGTCAACTTGGCCTGCCTGATGACCTAACTAAAAAGTGTGCAATAGTAAAAAAAGGTGAGTGCCTTTGCGGTATGGTTCTTAAGGATAAAATGTTAAGCCATTACGAATACGACAATGTGCAGCATACTATAAAATCAGAAGAATCAAACCCACATGGTCACTATATTATCCCAATTATATCTGATAAAAACAGTATACTAGGGGTGTTAAACATTTACCTTGACCACAACAAGAAAAAACCAAAAGAGCTTGGCTTATTTTTAAGTGATGTTGCTTTAATTTTAGCAATGATAATTTCCAGAAAAAATTATGAATCACGCTTATTAGCATCCCAAAACCGTTTTCGTTCAATATCCAATAGCTCAAATGATGGAATTATTGCAACAGACCAACTTGGTCGCATAACATTTGCTAACCCAGCAACCAATAGAATTTTTAACTATAATGAAAATGAATTGGTTGGAAAAATGGTAACAACAATAATCCCAGAGAGATTTCAACAAGCACATAGAGATGGTATGCAACGGGCTGTTGTATTAGGCAAAACATCACTAATAGGCAAAACTATTGAACTATTTGGTCTTAGAAAAGATGGTGATGAAATTCCTGTAGAAATTTCTATAGCTATGTGGCATGCGGAAGATAAAGTAGCTTTTTCTGCTTTTATTAGAGATGTTAGCGAACTTAAAAAATTAAACAGTGAACTATTAAATGCTAAAATTGAGGTAGAAGAGTTTAACGAAAAATTAGCCCAAGCAAACAATACTCTTATTGAAGAACGTAATATTATTGAAAATATTGTTCTTAAAATCCAACATTCACCACTATTTGACCAGACCAACTTACGAATTATTGAAAGACCCTTGGAAAAAAATTCTGGTGATCTTATTTGCGCGGCAAAACGAAATGATGGAGCAAGAAGAGTTTTATTAGGAGATTTTGCAGGCCATGGTTTAACTGCAGCTATTGCGTGTCCACTTATATCTGAAATATTTTACGCTAACGGCCTGAATGTTCCATTTGAAAAAATGTTTGCAGACCTCAACACACGCCTATTAAAAGCACTTAACGAAGACATGTTTATGGCATGTAGTTGTATTGAGTTGAACTCTGATAAAAACCTTGTAACTCTGTTTAACGCTGGTATGGTTGATATTTTTATATTACGCCAAGGAAATATAATTCATCAAGAACCTTCAGGGTTTGTTCCTAGGGGGTTAATAGATGTACCCGATAAAGAAAAAATAACATTTCCAGTACAAAAGGGAGATAGAATTATTCTCTGTACAGATGGTTTTGAAGAAGCAGTTAACCCATCAGGAAAAATGTTTGGTGAGATACGTTTTAAAAGAATTTTAGAGGACACCATTAAAAAGAACAGACCACTGGAATATATATTTGATCAAATTAATAATTATCGCCAAGGTGGCAAACAGGAAGATGACATGACCCTGGTAGAATTTACTTGTTGAACTTAGTCTGACAGCTCTCCCTACACCTACACCGCAAACCGCCGAATCTAGGTTGAAATTTATTATTTATATGTTATTGTAAATTGGGTGAGTTTAATATTGCTAAGGACAATAAAAAATGGCTAAAAGTGCTTTACGGGTATTGCGCGAAGGAAATTGCTTAACTTATCAAATTTCTGGATCATTTGATTACAAACTTGTTAAAGTTTTCAAAAAAACTTATAAAACAGAGGGTAAAGCTGAACGTTATGTTGTTGACCTAATGCTGACAGAAAAAATTGATAGCTCAGCCATAGGCGGATTGATGTACTTTCACCATTTTGCTGGTGGTAAAGGGTCTGATATAACTTTAGCAAATGCTAACAATGAGATAAAACGTCTGTTGAATATTGCACAGCTACATCACGCATTTAAAATTGAATAGTAAAAACTAGCTAGTTAATACCATCACAATATATTCTATTTGTTCAATCTAGCAGCACCACCGCTAAAACTTCATTGCCACTACCAATATATTCTAACCTATCAAAACTGCCACTTTTTGCCATAGCAATACCATAACCGTGGCTTTTATATGACCCAAATGGGTCGGCATCTATTATAGACTTCCAATCAAACCCTTTTCCTTGATCCTTGATTAAAAACCTGATTTCATCTTCTGTACGCTCAATTTTAACAACAACATACTTATCAGCATTTTCAGGCAGGGCTAATCGCCTCTCAACCTCTTTATCCCAAATATTTTTCTCATTCAAAACTGTTTTATCAGCGTAGGTTATGCCAAGGTTGCCGTGTTCAATAGCGTTAACAATTAGTTCACGTAGACCAAAAACCCTTTTTTCTGGCTCGGGACATATTAATGCTAATTGATCAGCTAGCTTTCTTGCATCGTTTAAAGTTTGCAGTTTAAACAGTGCCTCTTGCATGAGCATTAATGTATCATCAAATAGTTTGATTTTCTCTTGAAACTCTTCTTGAATGGCATGGTTTGCAAGCCACCTCTCCATTGCGGGAACCAAAGAGTTTAAATTCTCCTTGGCGACAACATCACAAACACCACAATCAATTAGCTTTAATGTAAGGTCACGCTCAATATCATCAGTAACAACAATAAAAGGTACTCCACGGCCTTCTCTACGCCATAAAGTTAAAATTTGAGAGTTACAAAAGTCTGGGCTGCTACTCTGAGCAATAAAAAGATCCCAGCTTCTTATCTCAAGAGCCTCTTCCATGCTCGATACAGAGTCAACAAGGAAACATTTTACCTTAAAGTCTCGTTTGTTAAGCTCACGACGCATCATCTGAAAATCTTCTTCAGAATTTTCAATAACTAATACATAGAAAGTCTTTTGATCAACCACGGTCATAGTCCTTATCGTCCTAGAACCTCAGCTATGGTTTCTAGGGTTGTTAAGTTTGGTGGTTACGCAACCCTTTTACCATTGCTGGTAGAGTGCGAATCATAATATAGGTCAAAATAGGCAGATGAACAATAAGCATTACACCAATAACTACATCTGCCAAAGACCACACCAAAGCAACAGGTAAAAACGGTCCGCAGAAGGTCGCCACAGCAAAAAACCAACGATATACTATAACGTTACCACCCCAAAGATAGTTATAGCAGCGTTCGGAAAAATAGGCCCAATTGATGATTGTAGTAAAGGCAAACAGACCTAAACAGACAAAAACCAGAGCTCGCCCAACTCCACCTAAACCAGTCTGAAAAGCTGTTACTGTAAGATAAGCTCCTGTTAGGCCATGCCAATCACCTATTGAAAGGATAACCAAGCCTGTAATTGTGCAGACAATTAGAGTATCTACCAAAGGAACTAAAGCAGCAAGGTAAGCTCCCTGTGCAGGTGAATCATCGTTGGCCCCATGTAAAAATGGTGCGATACCCATCCCTGAAAAATGCGAAAAAACACCTCTCGAAACCCCAAACTGTATTGTTTGCATAAGAGTGTAACCAGCAACCCCTCCTCCTAAAGAGTATGGGTTGAAAGCATAGGTAAAAACAGAAGTTAGAGCTTTGATAGCTTCTATTGGATTATTGAATAGTATAACCAGGCCACCAACAATATAAGCAATAACCATAAAAGGTGCGCTAGCCACACTAAAATTAATAATTGATTTTATACCACCAACCACAACAATAGCTACAGCCGCAAACAATATGAAAGCTACTATAAATGTCGAAAAGCCAAGCTCGTTTGTAACAGCATGAGAAACAGAGTTAGCTTGAATAAGATTGGCACTAACCAGACCTTGAAAAAGAATAAGCCCTGCTAAAAGAGGAGCTAACGATGGAAAACGTTTACCAACAAATTTCTCTATATATGCCATAGGAGTAGCAAAAAGGGGAGATTTAGTATCTTTAGTGCTACTGCTAACAGAAATATATACTGAGCACATCCTAAATGAAGCTCCAGCTAAAGCTGACATCCACATCCAAAAAAGTGCTCCAGGACCACCTAAGTGTATTGCAGTACCAACACCGGCAAGGTTTCCAACCCCAATACCAGCAGCAAGAGCAGTAACAAAAGCATCTGTATGGTGAATATGTTTTTCGGTTTTGTCTCTATTTCTACCTCTGCTCTGCCATGCCTGTTTAAGAACCTTAAACGAGCGTCGTAGTGCAAACCCGCGAGTTAAAACAAGAAAAAGCACGCCTATTTCAAGGTAGATTAAACTGAGCAATGGATTCCATATCCAAGATGCCAGCAACTCCATTAACGTAGACTCCTAAAGCACAACAAACTCAATTGATTAGCCCGTAAAATGACAGCACGAAGTACGCATATGGTGTAATGGATTAACATATTTATTCAAAAAAAAATTTTAGTTAACGGGTAAGGGATAAAAGAAAACCGAGAAAGGCTTTAAAAACTAACCCCACAACTAGCGCAATGAATATAGCAAAACCCAACTGACCCAAAAATGTTCTTTCTTTTTTTGCCACTGATTTTCAACCAGAATATTCCAATAACGCTTCATGGCAAAATGGCCACGAATACTCACCCAACAATCACAAGCTAAAAGCAGTAAAAATACCTTTAACTAGTGAATGTTGGATGATGTGTCATAAAGTAATAATTATACAGAAATAACAACTACCAGAATTATACTAAAGGAAGCTAAACCGTTTTTTCTTACAGTAGAAGTAACCACCAACGGCTCCAACTCCTATTAAAAGCCATGGATTTATAGCTCCCAGGCTGAAACCAAGAACTTTACCTGACATAAGTGAAGCAGGCAGAGCTTTTAGAGTTGCGCCAGATGTCATTGCTGCTGTTTGAGAAGTAGCAGCCCCTGTAGTAGCTCCGGCAGCACCAGCAGTTGTTGCTCCAGTAGCGACCATACCCTTTGCACCAGCAGCTTTAGCAGCAACAGTTGCAACTTTTGGAGCCTGAAACTCAAGAGTTCCTGGTCCCATAATTGTTACAGCTTCACCAGTTTTTAATGTTGTGACAATTTCTTGTACAGGCATTTGTTATTCCCTCTTTTTTTGCTTAATATCAGAATTAAAATTTTCCTTAACTACCAATTTAATAAACGAATAACAGTGTATCCTATAGTTGTGTTATATTCCAATGATATTTGCATTTCAATTTAGTTAATCGTAATCATTATCATTACTTGCGGTGTAGTTTATACTCATATATCTTGCAATCACAGATTATCACTAATATTTTTTAAATCTTTCTTCCAAGGTTCCTTCATGCTTTTTTCCGAAAAATATCGTCTTATAAAAATATTTTTAAGTATATTTATTTTACTTCTTTTTTGCATATATGCTCAAATAGAAGGCAAGAGAATTAAAGATAATGAAATGGAAAAACATTCCAGCTGCCTTAAAAAATCTCACATATGCAAAAACCTGACATTAAGCTACTACGGTATGGTAAGTGAAGTTACAAATAACAGTTTTACTTTTCATCCTAGAGTTTCTAAAGGGTTTGGTGGTGGAGATAAATTTGAATCTATACAACCACTGCACATAGAAGATACACCTCAAAACAGCCTGAAAACTGGTGACAAAATAAACCTTTTAGTTAGGTACGACGAGCAATCTCTCCCTAATTTCGTAAAGTTCTATCAAATAAAAGGAGAGAGACGCTTTATAAAATATTTTATCTCATGTTTAGGCTTGGGGTTATGGTTGCTGCTATTTTTGCAGAGATATAATATATCTTGGCAGACAAAATCATTGTTTACCCCTAGAGTGGAGAGTTAAACAGTGCCAGATTTATTTACACATTTTGTATCAGGCTACATACCTGGAGAGTCCAACCCAAAAGGCCGTAACGATGCTCTTTTAGTAACTGGAGCCGTACTACCAGATATTTTGTCCAGAATACCGCAAATTGTGTTTGGCAATTTTATGGGTTTAAATGTTACCAATTTCTTTGGTGCACTGCATACCCCAGCAGGGTTTGGACTTTTTTGTTATCTTCTTGCTCATTTTTTTCCGGCTGATGGTCGAAAAAAAGTATTCACATTACTTTTTGCTGGCAGTTTATTGCACTTTATACTAGACCTCATGCAAGCTCAATTTAACCAGGGTGTCTACATGCCTTTTTTTCCCTTTTCATTTAAAACCACTCAGTGGGGTATATTTCACTACAATGACAGCCTTTATCTTTTTCCTGTTTTGTTAGCCATTACTATATTTACCTACTGGCGAAGGCGGGTAAAAACAAAATTATAGAAAAAAGTTTGAACAATTATTTTTCATACCTAATTTTAATGAACATTATGTTAGATAATAGTGACTATCATAAATAAACATGCGTACACTTTCTTAGTAACTTGCGATTTTTTTATATTTTGCGCAATATATAAACAGACTCAAAGGATGCAACAAGCTAGCAAGCTGAATATAAAACCGCATTTTTCTAGGAACATGAGCTAATGATCAAAAAAATCTCTATAGATCAATTAGAAGCAGGTATGTTTGTAAATGACTTCAACCATGACTGGAAGAACCCCTGCTGCCAAGATAAGGACCCTAACGCTTTTAGAGGTGCAAGGTTTATTCAAACTGACGATGAAGTAAGGGCAATAATTAACCATGGTATAACAGAACTTTATATTGATTCTGAAAAAGGCAAAGATGTAGAGTCAGCACAATCTGCCCAGGATATTGAAGCAAGCTTAGAAGCGCAAATGCGTGCGTTGGATGATGATTTTGAAGATGAACCTAAACCTGTTAGAGAGGTCCATTTTAACGACGAGGTAAAACAGGCAAGCCAAGCAAAAGATCAAGCCAGAAAGCTAGTTGGCAATATTTTAGTAGATTCTCGTTTGGGTAAACAAGTTACACTAGCTCCTGTTAAAGATGCTGTTACCCAAATGGCAGAGTCTATGTTTAGAAACCCTGATGCTATCTTATCCTTAAGCCTTATTAAAAAAAGAGATGAATATACCTTCATGCACTCGGTTAATGTCGGGGTTTTTCTCATGTCTTTTTGTCGTGCAATGGAGATGAAAGAAGAAGAGATAATAAATGTTGGCATTGGTGGTATGCTTCATGATATCGGCAAAATGCATACACCTGAAGAGGTACTTAACAAAAAAGGCAAGTTAACAGATGAAGAGTTTGCAATAATGCAAGAACATGTAGTTTTCAGTCGTAAAATTTTAGAAGATACACCAGGAATTGAAGATATAAGCATAAAGGTTGCTGCTCAACATCATGAACGCTTCGATGGTACAGGCTACCCGATGGGATTAAAGGGTGATGATATAAACTTTTTTGGTCAGATGGCAGCAATTGTCGATGTTTACGATGCCATAACATCGGACCGTTGTTACCATAAAGGCAACCCACCAAATTTGGCCTTAAAAAGAATGTTAGATTGGAGCAAGCACCATTTTAACATGGAGCTATTCCAAAAATTTATCCAGTGTGTAGGCATTTATCCTATGGGAACCTTAGTACGATTGAAAAATAATTTAGTTGGTGTTGTTCTCCGCCCTAATAAAGAGAGCCTTCTGCACCCTGTTATAAAAATAGTACTTAACGCAAAAACCAAAAAATTAGTACAACCAAAAGAGTTAAACCTCCTTGCTTTCAAAGACGCTAAACAAGACAAAAAAACAGAAGGCTTTGCAATTGCAGGAGCAGAGTCCAGCGAAAAATGGAAGATCAACCCAGCAAAATATATGACAGAGCCACAACTATATAAAGATAGCAATTAAAGCTAAGAAAAATATATAAAATACCTGTCTGTAACAGGTAAAATTTCATGCAACATTCACATTTAACTGGTTCTGTTATATGCTATAGGGGTAGTTTGCGTTAATTACTAAAATAGTAGGCATAATGAACCATCCACTGCTGAAGTCTCTTACACCAATTTTAGAACAATCCTCCGCTGGCAACATAGCCACAATTGGCAATGTACCAGACGGTTCTTTAGCTTGGCTTACTGCCCTTTTGTCTAGAGAATCTCAAAACCCTTTGGTTTTGGTTACAGGCAAAAACAGCAGGGCTGAAGCTTTATATAGGGAACTGCTATTTTTCTCAGAACAAGCAGGCCCAGCACTGCCCTTGCTACCATTTCCGGCTTGGGAGACCTTACCATTTGAGAGGTTGTCACCTTTTCCTCCTCTTGTGGGAGAGAGAGTTACCACTCTTTTCCGCTTAACACAGATGGCTGGTCTTGGCCCTGTTTTAGCAGAAGATGAAGCAGGTCATAGCCGTGGAGTTATCATCACCACCCCACGAGCATTAATGCAACGTTTAATGCCTAGAAACCTATTAACCAAACACGGTTTTTCTATCACCTCTGGAGACCAGCTAGACCTACCATCTTTTCGTACTTTTCTCACAACAGCTGGTTATTATTCAGCCTCACAAGTTGCAGAACCCGGTGAATTTTCTGTTAGAGGAGGAATATTAGACTTTTTTCCTCCTGGCCATGAAGACCCGGTACGAATAGAACTGTTTGGTGATGAGGTTGAAACTTTGCGTCTGTTTGACCCTGTTAGCCAACGCTCAACAGATCGCATACAAAGGGTACAAGCCCTGCCTGTGAGTGAAGTTTTACTTAACGATAAAACAATAAAACATTTTCGTACTAACTTTAGACAAATTTTTGGTGGTAGTAGTTCTAGTTTGGATCTTTATAAAGAGATATCAAACGGTGAAAAAGTACAAGGTATGGAACATTTCCTACCGTTGTTTTATGAAGAAACCCAAACCCTGTTTGATTATTTACCAGATGGCACCAGCTTTATATTGGATACCAATACTTTCAGTGAAATGGAGTCCTTTGCTGCTGAAATAGAACAACGCCATAAACTTCTAAGCCAACAAGATTCAACCCAACCCCAAGCTCTCTCAGCTAGTTACCACCTATCACCAGAAAAGTTGTATCTGAAAACAGCAGAAATTAAGGAAAATTTAGCACATTTTAAGGTTATACAAACTGATCCTCAACAACCTGAAAATGCAATATCTATAGGCTTTAGCCAAACACCTGACTTTATAGCCCAAGCCCATTTAAACCAAGATGATAAAAATATATCAGCCTTAGAGCGAGCTATATTATTTATTAAAAATGGTCAGGTAGAAGGTTTGCGAATTTGCGTTGCAGTACGCACAATTGGGCAACGCGAACACCTAAGAGAAACACTTGAAGATAATAAAATTGTAGTTTCTGACTCACTAAATTGGGAGCTTGGTTTAGCTGCTCCTCCTGGTCCTGTGCGTTTAATTATTGGTGATGTAGATAGAGGCTTTATACACAACCGTTTTGGCATAATAATGCTCACAGAAGGGAGCATATTTGGAACCAAAGTACGCAGAAGACAGCTTGACCAACGTTATCTTGACCAACTATTAGCAAGCTTTGCCGACTTAAAAGAGGGTAATTTAGTTGTTCACAACGACCACGGTATAGGCCGTTTTGGTGGTTTGCACTCTTTAGATGTTGGGGAAATTCGCAACGATTTTCTGCTTATTTTCTATTCAGGATCAGACAAACTTTACGTCCCAGTAGAAAACCTTGATAGGGTGAGCAAATATTCTGGAGCTGATGAGTCAACATTAGATAAACTTGGTGGCAACAAATGGAAGGCAACCAAGAAAAAAGCCAAGAAAAAAATATTGGAGATGGCGTCAGACCTAGTTGCCCTGCAAGCACAAAGAGAGTCTAAAAAAGGTTTTTCCTTCTCAGGCATCGACCCTGCATATCAAGAGTTTGCTGCTAACTTCCCTTTTGATGAAACGTTGGATCAATCCCACGCAATAAACACAACATTAGAAGATATGGCATCTACCCGTCCTATGGATAGGTTGATATGTGGCGATGTTGGTTTTGGTAAAACTGAAGTAGCCCTGCGTGCTGCATTTAGAGCGTTGATGGATGGCAAACAGGTGGCTATTCTCACCCCAACAACCATCCTTGCCCAACAGCACTATGAGACATTTTCCAACCGTCTTGCAGCATACCCTGTAAACATAGAGCTATTATCACGTTTTCGCTCTCCAGCCCAACAGAAAAAAACTGTCTCGCAACTAAAAGTTGGAGTGGTAGATTTAATAGTAGGAACCCACCGCTTATTGCAAAAGGATATCACTTTTAAAGATTTAGGATTGTTAATTGTCGATGAAGAACAACGCTTTGGTGTTACCCATAAAGAGCGCATAAAACAGCTACGAACAACAGTTGATATTCTAACCCTAACAGCAACCCCTATTCCACGTACCATGCACATGGCAATGGCAGGGGTGAGAGATATTTCAATAATCTCCACACCTCCAGTTGATAGGCTCTCCATCCGTACACTTATCTGCCAATATGAAAAAAATGTTGTACGTGAAGCTATACTCCGAGAGATACATCGTGGTGGGCAGGTCTATTATCTATATAACCGTGTGCAAGATATTGAAAAAATGGGTGCTAGGTTAAATGAATTAGTACCAGAAGCCAAAATTGGTATAGCTCACGGACAGATGCGAGAAAGCCATTTAGAAAAAATTATGCTCTCATTTTATGCTCAAGAGTTTAACCTGCTTTTATGTTCTACAATTATCGAAAACGGTGTTGATATCCCCACTGCCAACACTATAATTATCCACCGTGCAGATAAGTTTGGTTTAGCCCAACTACATCAATTAAGGGGTAGGGTTGGCAGGTCAAAACACCGCGCTTATGCATACCTGCTTACCCCTCACCCTGACAGCATATCAGCAGACGCAAAAAAACGTTTAGATGCCATAGAAAACCTATCTGGCCTTGGTGCTGGGTTTATGCTAGCCACCCACGATTTAGAAATTAGAGGAGCAGGCAACCTGTTGGGTGATGAACAGTCTGGTCAAGTTCGTGAAGTTGGCTATGAGCTATACAATCAAATGTTAAAAGAGGCCATCCGCGCCCTTAAAAGTGGCGGTGATACTAGTATTGCAGATAAAGAAGCCGAAGAGGAAATTGTACCTGCAATTAGCATGCACTTATCCACCCACATACCAATGGAATATATATCTGATGTGCAGTTACGCTTAACCTTATACAAGCGCATAGCTGAGCTTTCCGACTCTGAAGAGATTTCACAAATGCGAGTAGAGCTAATAGACCGTTTCGGCCCCCTACCCGACTCTGTAGATTATCTATTAAAAGTAATGGGAATAAAACATCACTGCCAAAAATTAAAAATTCTAAAACTAGAAGCCGGCCCCAAAGGCGCAGCCCTATCATTCCACCCAGAACCAGCAATAAACACCGAAGCCCTAATTAACATGATACAAAAAGGCGGCGGCTGGGTAGTTTTCAAACCAGAATCAAGAACCCTATCCTTCAGAGAACGCAACTGGGTAGATCCAACAAACCGCCTAGAAGATATTGGCGAACTGTTGCAAGCTCTCGAGGTTAAGTAAAAACCCTCTTAATATTCCAATAAGCAAAATAGAAAATAATAGTCAATATATTAACAATCTGATCTACTTAAATAACTTTTATATTTTTTTCGACAGAGAATATCTGTACTTTATTATCTGTCGGCAGAATATAACTTCATACACAAAAAGCAAATGTACTACTCGCTAATAATATATTAATTTCGCATTATATTTACAATAAATAAACACCACATAAATAACAAAAAATATAGCTACTAATTAACTTATAATTAATAGCAATACAGCATAAAAAGCTAGTGTTAAAATGTCGCTAAGTTGTATCAATCTAAGATTTAACCCAATATAGATTCAGTTAAACTAAAGAAGAACAAACAACTCTATACAACCGATCAAAAATAATTTTCTGCAATTTTTACTACTGTTTATTTTATCAACTAACAATTCGCATATACAAACAACAAATATATTTCTTGCATTATTATATGGTGCTATTATATAGTTTATTAAATCTAGAAGTCCTGCCTGTCCACCATGACTTCTGTTTTGATTAGATGATAACTATATGTCATTAATTTTTTAAAACAGGGAATAATGGTAATGGGGTGGGTTAAAAACAAATTGTATGATTTAATAGTTAGTGTGTTAGGGTTTATTTTTGTATTTATTCTAAATACTTACATTTATATCAGGCAAAATGAAAAAGTATATTATCTAACAATTTTCCTTATAATTTCATACTATTTTGGTGGGGTACTAGGCTGGTCTGGTTTTAGATATTTGTCAGATGGTCTTCGTTACCTTACTCCTAATATACCTATATCAAATTATCCTAGCAATACTATAATTCTACTAATTTTCGCATGTTTTTCAATAGTTTTAGTTAGTTTAATATTCTTTCAGTTACTGACAAGGAATAATATTAATGGTGAACATCCAACAATTAAACGAAATAATGCTTTACAAACACAAGGATTATTTCATTTCAATAAGAAAGAAATATTAACACTGGCGACTGTTCTTTTTGTTGAGTTTAGTTTTGTCTTTTTGATACTGATTCTTTTCAACCTTTATATTTTCGACCTGGAGCTGTTTGCCAACCTTTCTCCCATGTACCGAGGATTAAGTAATTCTGATCTTCATAATGGGGATACAGAGTTAATCAGACATGGTTTACAAGGAGCTATATTGGTTGTCTTCATTGTTTATGCATACTTTTTCCATTACTTTTCCTCTCAAGACAGCAACAAACAATTACAATCAATACCACTTAGAAAATCCAATAAGTTAGAAAAAAATACACAAAATAATATCCTAGTAGTTGCACCGATCGTGCTTATGTTTACTGCTATTACATTACCAGGCTTAATTGCTTTTTTTAGTTACAGTCTTTCTGAAACACCTACTGTCATATACGAACTAATTGATGCTTATATTTATGGTGAATTGTGGTTTTATTTGTTTCTTTTAATTTTTATTGTATTTTTAGCTGTTCGGGTCGGTAATCTACATTTTCGTATAGGTGCTCATCCTGCTGTTTATTCAGGACTGATAATTTTTATTTCGGTAGCCATACTGTTTGGTTTTGAATATTACCGCATGTCTACGCCGGAACACCCTCAGGGCCGGATGTCATTTGTTACTCATATGGGAGAAACAAAAACTGTCCGTCTTCCAGCTTTTTCATCAGTCAAACAAAATACTACCAATCACTATTCTCAATCGTCATTAGTTCTTAAAAAGACTAAAACTGAACAGTACGACCCATCAAAAAAAATTATTTTAGAAGAACAATTGATAGTTACAACTAAAAATGAGTGGAAAAACTCAACAAAAAATCAAATACAAAAAAAATCTCAAGAAGACTTAATAGCTTCTAAGCAAGATAAAAAAGTAATTGCTGATCAACAAATTATGTTTGTTACAGATCTCATGACCGAACTCGACTCATTATTTGATAGGGAAGCAGAAAACCCTCGTATACTCTTTTTGAATATTAAGCAAGCTGTTAATAATTCTGGAAAAAAAATAAATGGTGAGAATAATAAAAATGAGCAGTTAACCCAAAATGTTCTTAAGTTAATTTCAAGTTTTGTAAAGTTCAAAAAACCTCATGTACAAGAGGACCCATTTGTTATAACTGAAGGAATTGCTGAACCACATAATTTAATTTGGAAACCAATTATCACTTACTTCCTTACTGGATTTGAAGTAGGCCACTCGAGAGATCCAAAGATTTTTTGTATTAAAAACAAGTTGGAAGAAAAATGTATCTATCAAAGTAGAGAAGCTTTTGTTTCATCTCTAAAAACTTTTATGAGCAATTATTATTCATCAAACCCTGGTCAAACTTTTAGAATGTTGCTTAACGGAACTGCTGATCAATTACCGATTCACCAAGAAGTAAACAATAGCACAAACCGCTTCTCTTCCAATTATGAATTGGCACGAAGCAGGGCTGAACGAGTAGCTAGATGGCTAGGAGCTGGGCAATTACCTCAATGGGATCCTACTCATATTAAAATCACCTCTCAAAGTAATGATATACAAGAAAAAGTTGGCACACCTTCTGATCAACGCCATGTTCGGATCACATTATTATCTGGTAATGATACTAGTGGAACACATACCTCAACTTGGAAAACACCAAAAGATTTAACAGGTGCCACAACCTCTGAACCAGTATCCCTAACAGATACTATGTTTTTTAGTGCTAACGCTATCACCACCACAGGTTATGGAATTATGCCAGTTCGTAACGATATAAAGCTATTTACAAGTTTAGAAAATTTATTTGAAATATTGATAGTTTCAGTATTCCTAGCTGCTGCTGTTAGTTTGAATGGCCCAAACTATACAAACAAAAAAAGACAATCAACTTTGAATGCTTCAACCCAAGAAAATACAAATTAAAACAAACAAACTACTAATAAAAAAACAAATATAAATACAGGTTAAAGAAGGATAATTCGATGGCAAACAAAAAAAACAGTCAGTCCAATAACGATAAAGGAAGTGAACAAGAACAACAATTAAATAAAAGCCATCCTACTTTTAAGCAAAGTATTCGTCATTATATTTATGAAAAGTCACAATCTCCATCCCGTTTTCCGTTCAGCTTTATAGCACTCCTTATTATCGGACTCTTAATCTCTGTTGCTGGTTACCAGGAAAGAAACAGGGATGCTTATGAATATATAAAAGCTGATTTTAGCGAAGAGTTTTCTAAATTTGAAGAACTCCGTTTGACAGTTTTAAATCAACAAAATAAATTTGAAAACCAACAAAATGAATTCAAGAAGCAAAAAAAACAATATTTGACGAATTTGACAAAGCAACAATTTCAATTTGAAGAACAGAAACAACTCTATATAACAGAACTATCCGAGCAAAAGTATGATTTGATCAAACAAAAAGAAGAAATTTTAATTTTACAAAAAGAATTAGAAACTGCTGCCAAGAAGAGGTTAGAAGAGGCAAAACAAGAGGCTGATAAGACTCTAGAAAAGATATTGGGAGACCAGAAAGAAAGAAAAAAACAGTTAGAAGAACGAAGAAAGAAAAAAGAACAGGATTCTGAAAAATTGGATATGGTTGCCCGCCAGTTGGTGGAGCTGGAAACAAAAAGTGAAAAATATTTAATAAATTTTCAAACTTTAAATGGCCAATTAACAGAGCAATCTAGCCGAATTGAAGAGCTAGTTAGGGAGAGTCATGATATATACCAAAGATTAAATTCACTAGGAAAAAAACTTGGTGAAAAATCTATTCCAAGCACTGAAAAACCGAATCTGGATACCCTAATTATAAAAATTGATAAGGCTATTCTAACTAATAGGCTCTCTCTTCCAGTTGGAAAAAGCGCAAAAGACCTTATAAACAATGGCCGACTCCACTATCCTAACAACAATGTTTGGGATGAGAAGAAATTAGCAGTAATTGAACGTTATGTGACTTTAGCCAAAGCAGCAATAGGCAATAAAAACAAAGGTCGAGCTGCCTCAATGATTGACAAAATAAAAACTCTGGATAGTACTAACCCACATATAATAACACTTAATAACAAGCTTCAAGATTTAATAAAAATCACACAAACTATTCCAGAAGAAAAACTTCTTATCATTGAGAAACAGATTAAAGCAGGCCGCCTCTCAAAACCAAAAGATGATAATGCCAGCGAAGCATTAAAGCAGCTAGATCTACTCTATCCAAATCATGCAAAACTCAAAGCATTATGGATCATGATGGCTGAGGGCTATACAGAAAAAGCGCAAGAAATGATCAACGAGAAGAAAATTTCCAATGCTCAAATTTATCTTGATAAAGCACTAAAAATTGACCCTTACAACCAGTCTGCAAAACTGTTGCAGAAAAATTTAGTCTCTGACATAACCGTAACAAAGACAAGCAAACTGATAGTAAGTAAAAGCCCATTGGAACAGCAGACCTTAAAGGAACTGTTAGCGTTATCTGATAGACAAATTAAAGCTTGGCACCTCTACTATCCGCAAAAATCTAACGCCATTAAGACTTTAAATATTGCCAAGAAAAACTATGGAGATTTGGAGGAAATCCAAAACCGAATTGATACTATTGCTTCACGCTATCTTGGAGCATCTCGACGAGCATTAAAAAATGAAGATTTTGAAAAAAGTTGGGAGTCTTTACAGCACTCGTTAAAAACCCGTCCTGAAGGTGTTGATGGATCCTTTGAACTAATACAAAGCCTGTTAAGTCAAGATACCACAGAAAACAGAAACAGCATTGATGGCTTGTTAAAACTAGCACAGGAATCTCTAAATAAAGGATTAATTACTAAACCATTTTTATTTAGTATGAAAGCTTATTTGGCACCAGTTAGAGTTCTTGAACCAGAAAATGAAAAACTTGCTGTTTACGAGGGTGGTGCTATAACTCGCTACGTCAAATTAGTCCAATATTGGGTGAATGATAAGAAAAATTATGAGCGTGCTATTGGCTATATAAAAAGTGGCCTAGAGGCATACCCAAACAATTCAGACCTACTAGATCTACTTGGCAGAGTTGAGAAAGCCGCCAAAGAACAATCGGCACTTAATGGGGACAATTAAACACACGATAAAAAAATAATTATATACTTGATTTATAATTGTCCAAGTTTTAGTGGATAGGATGTGGATACTTATCGTTTGGCAATGGTGTATCAGGCAGGTTTGCAGTCACTTAGTTAGTGAGATGCTTACACCTGATACACCAATTAACCTTGGAAGTCTTACCAGGCACACATTGATACCATACATTTATTGAAATACATCGAAGATATCTATGTTACTCATACCCATAGCGTATAGAGTGATTATCTGTTCATGCAAAACTGTAATTATGGTTTGACCATTCTATATCATCTATTTATTGAGATGCTATTTCAAAACCTATACCAACAATTAAGCACAGTTAAAATAGATTAATATGGAACGGTTTTACTCTCAGTTTTTTTCACACCACTCTTGCCAAATTCTTTTAAATTCCGCAGTTAAAAAACTGGTGAATTTATTATGATCACATATTGGTGAATTTTTAAGTTTGCTGCTCAACCCATTGCGTATATTTTGGAGCTTTTTAGGTGATGATATTAAATCTACCACTAGTTTTACGTACTCTTCTAAATTATCTGTAACCAACTTATTTAAACCAACACTGTTGAGGACACTATACGCGTGGCGACCTGCAAATGTTTCTCCGCGTGTTGTTACTACAGGCACTCCCATAAAAAGAGCTTCTATGGTAGTTAGGCCACCAGAATATGGTAGAGTATCCAAAGCTAAGTCTACTCGGTTGTAACTGTTTAACAGCTGTAGGTGAGGTGTACGACCCTCAATAATTATTCTATCTATATCCACTCCTGCTCTCTCAAAATAATTATTTATTCTTATAATATTTGCTTGGCTATCCATTCCGCTATAGATAAGAAGAAGCTTAGCATTTGGAGATAAGAGAAGAATTTGTGACCACACTTCTAACATCTTTTCATTTATCTTTTCTGGGTTACCAAAATTACCCAACATAATATGGTCTTTTATTATATCTAAATGTGGGCTATCAAATGTGGGGGCATTATTTGGAGGGGTGTAACTTACCCATGAATCGGGCATTCTAATAATTTTTTCTGTATAATACTTTTCATCTCCATCAGGAGCATAACATTTATCAGCTATTACATAGTCCATAGTTGGCAAACCTGTAGTACCAACATAACCTGCCCAACTTATCTGTATAGGAGAAGGTTTTTGCAAAAAAACAGGTAATCTATTTTTTGCAGTATGACCGGCTAAATCTAGTAGAATATCAATTTTATCATCATTAATTAGCTGGGCGAGTTCACTATTTCTCATAAATTTAGTAAATACAAAATTATCAGAATAACTTTCAAACTGTTTTGTCATATTATCGGGGTTACGGTCTGAATAGCAGAAAATTTCCAGATCAGACTTAGAGTGATATTTAAAAAAACCAAGCATAAAAAAGCCTACAGGATGTTTACCAAGATCTCTAGAAACGACACCTATGCGGAGCTTGCGGTTTAAAGAAATTATATTATCATGATTAAATTTTTTTGCTTTTAAACTATTATTAAAAGTTTCTACCTCGTGTTTGTGTATCAAGTATAGGTTTTCAAGGCTTTGTCCTGGAATATATTGACTACAAAACAGTAAGTTGCTAGAAAATTCTGCACAATCGGGTTTAAAAAAAATAGCTTTTTGGTAATTGGCAACTGCATCATTTAGTTTATACTGTTTTTGCAGAACAGAACCCATTATATTATAAGCTTGGGAGTTTTCAGGTTCTATTAATATAGCTTTTTGGCAAACTTCCAACGCTTCATCTAGTTTACCTTGTTCTTTTAGGGCGACCCCAAGGTTAGTATAAGCAGTTACATAATCAGGATTTAAAGATATTGCTTTTTGATAAACCGCTATTGCCTCATCAAATTTCCCTTGTTCTTCTAAAATTGAACCAAGATTAATGTAGGTAGTTGCAAAATCAGGATCTTTGGATATAGCTTTCTGGCAAAACTTAACTGCTTCTTCTAGCTTACCTTGTTCTTTTAAGGCAACCCCAAGATTATTGTAAGCAGTAACATAGCTAGGCTTTAATGATATTGCTTTTTGGTAATTTTCAATTGCAGAAGACAATTTTCCCTGCTCTTGTTTAATACTTCCAAGCGTGCTTATAGCCTCTACAAAATTAGGATTAATTTGTATTGATTTTGTTAAACTGATAAACGCCTCATCAAGCTTACCTTGTTTCTTTAGAGTCAAACCAAGATGGTAATGATTGATTGGATTGTTAGGATTTAATGAAACAGCTTTTTGGTTGCTTTTAAATGCTTCTTCTAACCTGTTTTGTTCAAATAGAGCAATAGCAAGGTTGTTGTGTGCAGGTTCAAAACTAGGATTAATGGATATTGCTTTTTTATGACTTGCAATTGCTTCATCAAATTTTTCTTGCTGATATAGGGTTATTCCAAGGTTGTCGTGAACTTCTACTAAATTAGGATTTATAGCGATTGCTTTTTGAAAATTTTGTACAGCTTCGTCATAACATTTTTTATTCTTAAGAGCGATACCAAGATTATTATAAGCTTGGGCAAATTTAGGATTTATAGATATGGCCTTTTTGCATGCTATTATTGCTTCATTAACTTTGCCAATTCTAGTTAGAGCATCACCCATGCTCAGCAAAGCATCAACATTATCGCTGTGTATATCTAGAACTTTTTTATACCAATATATGGCATCTGCTAACAAACCAGATTGATGATATTTTACAGCTTTGTTAAAAGCAATTTGCTTTCCATCACTTTTAATATTTTGAGAAGTATTTGCATTTTTGGTGTATTTAGAGATTTTTTTTTGCCGTCTCCTCTCTGCTCTATTCATCTTTATACCCATTTCAAAATATTCAATTTATAGTAAATGCCTAGAAAATACTTTTTAAGATCACACCAATATAGCTATTTTTCTAACTATTAATATTATTCTTATTTTCAAAAATGCATAACAAAAACACTAATATTTCAATATATGTAAAGAAAAGTGGCTATTTGGTTCTATATCATAATTTATAACTGGTGTTTTAGATTTTAATTTGCGCAAATTGAATGGACTTTGCTGGTGATTAAATGCACTATTATGTGTTATAGTTTTTCGTAGAAAACATCTTAAAAGCTTGTTAAAAAATAATATTACAAAATAGTTTATATTAATAAAAAATATTTGGTGAAGATTTACTTAAACACATTTAAAAATTCAATTTATGATACTCCAGGGAAAACCAATGAAAACATTTTTGTCTATCATTACGGTTTTTACAATTATAATTAGCCCTTTTGCTTTTGCAAATAATAAACAGCTTATTTCTACCTATGTTAGCCAAGCACCTATTATAGACGGTAAAAATACCGATAATTCATGGTCTAAAGCAACAGCAATTATCACCCGTGATCTTATTACCAAAAAAGATATAACTATAAAATCTATTCATACTAACGATCATATCTATATTCTTGTACAGTACCCAGACAGTAATGAAGAGAGGCAGCATAAAACTCTTTTTTGGGACGAAACCTTGGAGATGTACAAAGCTGGCCCAGAGAGAGAAGATAGCTTTGTTATTAAGTGGAGTATGGAGGTAGGCCCTATAGACCTTAGCCTTTCTAGCAACCGGCCATATCAGGCTGATATATGGTATTGGAAAGCAGCCCGTACCGACCATGCTGGTTATGCTGATGATAAGATGCATAACTACAGCCTTTACAAACAGAAAAAAACCAAACAACTGCTATCTAAAAGTGGTAGATTATTTTATCTATCCCGTACTGGGGACAAGGGAAAGTCTGCTTATTCTACAGTATTTCAAGATAACTATTCTGGTAAAAGAATATCGCGGTTTATATTTCGCAAACCAGAAGGAAGCAGAGCTGACGTAAGGGCTAAGGGCAACTTTAAAAATGGAGTGTGGACAATTGAATTTGCAAGAAAGCTAACTACAGGACATAACGATGATGTTTCATTTAATCTCGCTGGTAAATACCAATTTGGGGTATCAATTTATGAAATTGCAGGCAGAGGAAAAGAGGTAAGAGCAGTAAAGCCTCTTTTTGGAGGTGGCGAAATAAGTGAAAGCCTATTGCTAATGTTTAATAAAAATTAGATGAATAAAATCCCCTTTCATATAGCAAAAAACCTTGGCTTTGGCTTCCTTTTTCTGGTGCTAATGGTTTTGCTTTCCTTCTCATACCAATATCAAAAAGAGTCCGCAAGCGAGCTAAATATAATAATTGAAAAAATTGTACCAAAAGAAAAGCAACTACAAAGAATAAATGAACACCTTAATACTGCTATCCAAGATTTTCAGATCTACAAACGATTAGATAAAGTGACAACAGAAGACGTTCTAATGCCGTTGAACGCCTTACGCACAAAAATTTTTCAACTTGAAAAACAGTTAGCCACTCACGATGAAAGTTTCATACCTAATAGCTTTATAAAACCTATCAATATTATCCGCATTTCCTTTCTTGCACATATCGAAGAGTTTAACAGTACGGGAGATCCTACTAATGATATTAATGCATCTTTATTAGATAAAATAGCGGACAAATCTTCCACTCTTCGAGAAAATTTTAAGTTGCTGTTTGTGAGAAGCTCGACAACAGATATTTCTGAAAAGACTCTTAAAATAATAAACTCCTGCTCCAAATTGTTGAGCATTTTGGATGAAGAGTTAAGACTATATTTAGCCCAAGAGCATTTACGCTTAGACGGAGCAAAAAAAGCCACTAAGATAGCAATTAAGCTACTAGAAAACTTGCATTTAGTTGAATTGTTAAGCAACGAGGAATTTAGTACAGATAAAGACAATAAAATTTCTGTTTTGGTTACAAGATTAACCAGAAACCTAAAAAAATTTCTTATTGGTTTAACACATTATACTGAAGAAGAGAAAGAGAGTGGCGGTCAGACTGATACACTATACGAGATAGAAAATCGTATTAACCTGCTGTGGGAAGAAGCATCTTTGGATCTAGATACTATTAACTTGTATTTAGATAATTATGTAGAATCTTCCCATAAACACCTTGCTGAACACCATGCAGATCGTACTGTGGATCTACTGTGGAATTCAGGCTTCGCCCTTTTTCTTATATTAACTATTTCTACCTTTCTTGGCAGAAGCCTAAACCAACGCATAAACGTTTTAACCATTGGAGCCAAAGCTTTTTCTGAAGGTCTATCTGATCACCGCATTACCCTCAACACAAACGACGCTTTTTCAGAACTTGCAGATGTTTTTAACCAGATGGCTTCGGAAAGAAAACGCTATGAAGAGAGCCTTCAAACTGAAAAAAACTATGTGAATGATATAATTGAAAACTCCATGAACATGATTATCTCCGTTGATAAAAACAAACGGATTGTAGTGTTCAACCAAACTGCCCAAGAGACATTTGGATATAGTTTGCAAGAGGTACGTGGTAAGGCAAGCTCTTTGCTATACTATGATAATGAATTTCAAGATCAAGTAAGCAAAGATCTTAAGTCAAAAGGCCGTTTTAGTGGAGAGATAATTAACAAACGCAAAAATGGAGAACCGTTTTCATCTTATCTTAATGCTGTAGTACTGTTAGACAAAGACGGTAATTTTAATGGTGTAGTTGGTAATTCACGTGAGATTACTGAAGAAAAAGAGATAGAGACAGTACGTTTGCAAAAAGATGCAGCAGAAGCTGCAAGTGCTACTAAAAGTGAATTTTTAGCCAACATGAGCCATGAAATCCGCACCCCTATGAATGCTATAATAGGCTTGTCTGATATAGCATTAGGCATGGACATGCCACCTCGATTACATGATTATTTAAATAAAATAAATAACGCGTCACAATCACTATTACGCATAATAAATGATATACTAGATTTTTCTAAGATAGAGGCTGGAAAACTAGATTTAGAACCCCATGATTTTATGCTTCGCGATATCTTCGAACAACTGTCAGCTCTTTTTCAAGACCGTGAAAATGATGGTGATGTAGAACTAATAATAAACATCTCTAAAGAGTGCCGTTATGCGTTAAATGGTGACTCTTTACGTCTTGAGCAGATCCTCATCAATTTATTAAACAATGCAATAAAGTTTACCCATGTAGGTGAGGTTGAAGTTTCTGTTTCGACCTTAGAGCAACTACCTGATAAGACTAAAAGCGGCCCTATTGTTCTGCAATTTTCAATTAGAGATACCGGAATTGGCATGACCCAAAAACAGATTGAAAATCTTTTCCAATCTTTCCAACAAGCAGACTCTTCAACCACCAGAAAGTATGGAGGCACAGGTCTTGGTTTAACCATTAGTAAGCGGTTAACACAGATAATGGGAGGTCGGATATGGGTAGAGAGTATACCAGAAGAAGGCAGCACATTCCATTTTACTGTAACTATGCTAAGACGACCTAATGCAGAAGATAAACAAGACTTAATACCACCTATAGATATGCAACATTTAAAAGTAATGGTTGTAGATGATAGCCTAACTTCTTTAAAATCACTAAAATCGACACTAGAGCTATTTTCTTTTGATGTAACAACGGTTTTAAATGGTAAAGAAGCTATTATAGCTGCGAAAGAAGGAGTTACTTTAAAAGTACCTTATCAACTAATTATTGTGGATTGGTTGATGCCAGAAATGGATGGTTTAAAAACAGTTATTCAACTAATAAATGCTACCAATGCACAAGTTGATAAACCAAGAACAATTTTATTAACTACAAACAAACAAGATGAAGAGATGATTAAACTAGGCAAAAATGCAGGGGTTGATGCTTTTTTGCCTAAACCAATAAATTGTTCCCGACTATATTATACTATATTAGATATTTTTGGCAAAAAGGTAGTAGAAAAATACCACTCGCGAAGGGATGATATAGATAAAAAAATAATAATAGAAAATATAGCAGGTGCTCGTATTCTATTAGTAGAAGACAATCCAATTAACCGCCAAGTAGCAGATGAAGTTTTAAAGGGCGTTGGCATTGTGGCAGATATGGCAGAAGATGGTGTACAAGCTGTAAAAATGGTGTATGAAAAGCAATATGATGCTGTATTAATGGATATCCAAATGCCCAATATGGACGGCCATACAGCAACTGTAAAAATAAGATCAGATGAACGTTTTGCCAACCTACCAATTATCGCTATGACAGCACATGCTATGAAAGGAGATAGAGATAAAAGTATAGCTCATGGTATGAACGATCATATTGTAAAACCTATTGATAAAAAACAGCTGTTTAACACCATTACAAAATGGATAACCAATAAAAAACAGATTAAACCAGTTATTCCAATTATTCCAAATAATAAAACAACAAATGACAATGGAGCTAAACTGCCAGATTCACTACCAGGAATAGATTTAAAATCTGTCCTTATACGCCTCAATAATAACCATAAGTTATGCAAATCAATATTATTTGAATTTCATAAAGATTTTACAACAGCTGCAAAAGATATTCGCAACCTACTTGAAACAAAACAACCCAATGACCTTAAAGATGCTCTAAATATTGCTCACTCTGTAAAAGGTATTGTTGGCAACTTCTCAGCAAAAAATTTATATAACTCTGTCCATGCATTAGAAATTGCTATCAAAGAAAAACGATATGAAGAACTACCAGACCTAGTAGATGGATTTGAGATATTCTTAAACGAAGTTATAAAATCTATTGAAGTTGTAAAAAAGAGAGAAGATGAAGCTACTTTTAAGGAACCGAAAGTAAATTGTGACTCAGAACCATTCAATATAGATATTATAACAACACTGCTTAAAGAGTTGAAAAAAGGGTTAGTTAACTCTAACTTCCAATCACAGGAAATATTTGATACCTTAAAGCCGAAACTTGTAGGAACTGGAGCCGGAGATGATGTTGCTAAACTAGAAGAATCAATTGATCAACTTGATTTTCAAAAAGCGTTGATTCAATTATCTGCTATTGCAAGAAAACTAAATACCACTATATAGGATTTTATTTTTTTAAATAAGCCTAAATTCTACATATACATACAGACCAACTTTAACCTTTTAAAAGTCATAAAAACACTATATGAATACAAATTTAAAATTTTTTAGAGTTGAGGTGTATTAGAATGGCTGGTATTGAAAAACCTCTTATTCTTATTGTTGATGATATACCAGGCAACATCAAGACTCTTGCTGCCATCCTTTCTGATAGTTATGAAATTATATTTTCCACAAACGGAGAAGACGCACTTACAAAAGCCCAAGATAGACCCATAGATTTGATTCTTCTTGATATATCTATGCCAGGTATGGACGGCTATGAAGTTTGTAGACGATTAAAAGGTAATGAACAAACCAGCGATATACCAGTTATATTTGTTACAGCAAAACAAGAATCTTTCAATGAGACCATGGGATTTGAGGTAGGTGCGGTTGATTATATAACCAAGCCTATTAGCCCGCCAGTAGTAAAAATTAGAATACATACCCAACTACAAAATAGAGAGTTAAACCGTAGCTTAGCTCAATCCAACCAATTTATTCGTAAAACATTTGGCCGCTATATGTCTGATGAGGTGGTAGAGAGTATTTTGGACACACCAGAAGGGTTACGCTTGGGTGGTGAGAAAAAATTAGTTACAGTCATGATGAGCGACCTTCGTGGCTTCACAGCCATGGGTGAGAGGTTAACACCTGAAGAGGTCATCTCCATGCTTAATATTTATTTGGAAATCATGACCGAGGTCATACTAAAATATCAGGGAACAATAATTGAATTTTTGGGTGATGGTATTCTTGCTCTTTTTGGTGCGCCAATTACAAGAGATGATGATGCTCAAAGAGCCATGGCATGCGTTTTAGAGATGCAGTTAGTAATGTCTCAAGTCAACAAAAAATTCCGTGAAAAAGGTTTTGAAGAGGTTACAATGGGCTGTGGAGTAGACACAGGCTATGTTGTGGCCGGAAATATAGGGTCTGACTTAAGAAGTAAATATGGGGTAGTAGGAAACACTATTAACTTAGCTGCACGCATAGAGTCATTTACTGTTGGTGGTCAAATACTTATTACAGAAAATACCATGAAAGCTTGCAGTGCTACATTGCGGATAGATGATCAATGGCAAGTTAGTGCTAAAGGCGTTGAACATACCTTAACCGTTTATCATGTGGGAGGAATTGAAGAGCCATATAATATTCAACTTAAAAAACAAGACAATATTAAACCACATCATGTAAAAGAAGGGCTGACAGTAAGGCTGACAATTCTAGAAGGTAAACGTGTAAACCAAAGAGCACATGATGGCAAAATAACAGCACTACTTCCTTCACTAATAGTTATAAAAACAGAGTTATCTGCAAGAAGGTTAACCAACCTAAAAGTTGAACTTTTAGACAAACAAGGGGCAACTATAACAAACCAACTTTATGGTAAAGTAGTTGGGCAAGAAGAAAAAACAGGTTATATACAAGTGCAATTGACTTCTATTCCACCAGAGGCCAGCAAGGCTTTACAAAATTTGTTAAATACTGAAACAATTTAATAAACTACCTTTTTTTAAAAAACTTACAGCTATTATTGTCACACAAGTATAGGTATTGACTTAAAAATAGCACCAACTCTCTTTACAAGTTAAGAAAACTACCAGCTTTTTAGAAAACGTAATAACTAACTCAAAATAAAAAAACTGACCATAATTTAATAATCCTAGATTCGGCAGTTGGCGGTGCGTGCATGGCGTAAGATATTGGTTTATCTGGTGTATTTGGGGAAATCGCAGTCACCTTGTTGGTGATAAGATTTTCCCCAAATATGCCAGGTGAATCAATGGCTTGCGTCAGGTGCGTGGCGACAACTGCTGGATCTAGGATAATGGTAGTTCCCGCAACTCACCACCAACTGCTGCAACTAGGATAATCCTTGTGACATTACCAATTTCATGGATATATAGTACAATCTTCTTCTATAAGAAATATCCATGGTTAAGGTTAAAAAAATGAATAACAACCAAGCAACTATAACAATTCCAATCTCAGGTATGTCATGTGCCTCATGCTCTGGTCGAGTAGAGAAAAAACTAAAAAGCTTGGATGGAGTAATAAAAGTATCTGTTAATCTTACAACAGCAAAAGCTACAGCTACCGGAGCCATGACTGTGGATTCTATGTTAGCTGCTGTTAAAGAGGCAGGGTATGAAGTTCCTACCATTTCTGCAACATACACCATACAGGGGCTATCTTGTGCTTCATGTGTTGGAAGAACTGAAAAGGCTTTTCATGATATTCCCGGAGTTGCCAATGCTCAGGTAAACTTAGCCACTCGTAAAGCTACTGTTAAGTTTGTGCCAGATACAGTTAGCTTTTCTATTTTGCAAGAAAAAATTGACGAAATTGGTTTTAAATTAGGGGAAATAAGAGGAGATGAAACTCCAAAAGATTTAGCAGAAGAGGAACGCCTTCAAGAGCATAGAGAGATAAAAAAACGATTAACAATTGGTGGCATATTGGTTGTTGCTACTTTCATAATAATGCATTGGCAAAATTTAGGCTTGGATTCAATTATTGAAATTCCACGTCAGCTTAACTATTGGTTGCAATGCTTGCTTATTTCCCCAGTTCAATTTTGGGTGGGTAGATATTTCCATCAAAGTGCTTGGGCAATGGCTAAGCACGGTTCTGCCAACATGCATACTTTAGTAACAGTAGGTACTTTTTCTGCTTATATATACTCCCTATTAGTACTCTTGGTTCCTAGTCTGTTTATAGCTAAAGGGGTTGCAGCAGAGGTATATTTTGATACATCTGGGTCAATAATTGTTCTTATTCTACTCGGTCGTTTTTTAGAAAACCGCGCCAAAGGCCGAACTTCTCAAGCAATCCGCAAGCTTATTGGTCTCTCTCCTAAAACCGCGCGGGTAATTAAAAGCAAAAAAGAGGTAGATATTTCATTAGCTGAGGTTTTGGTTGGCGATATTGTAGTTGTACGGCCTGGAGAAAAAATACCTGTTGATGGAGTGGTTAAAGAAGGCAGCTCTTTGGTTGATGAGTCTATGTTAACTGGTGAGCCACTAGGGGTTAGTAAAAAGCCTGGAGATGAGGTAGTTGGAGGAACTATAAATAATAGTGGCTCTTTTAAATTTACCACCACAAAAATTGGCAACGATACTGTTTTGGCACAAATTGTTACCATGGTGCAGCAAGCCCAAGGAGCAAAACCACCCATAGCTCGCTTAGCAGATAAAATAGCCTCAGTTTTTGTACCAGTTGTAATAGGCATTGCCACAACTACATTTTTTATATGGTGGCTTTTTGGTCCCGAACCACCTCTTACCTATGCGCTTTTAAACTTTGTATCAGTGTTGATTATAGCTTGTCCCTGTGCCTTGGGGCTAGCCACACCTACTTCTATAATGGTTGGTACTGGTAAGGGTGCTGAGAACGGTATTTTAATTCGCGGTGGAGAGTCATTAGAGATAGCCCACAAGCTAGATACAGTAGTTTTTGATAAAACAGGAACCCTTACAAAAGGCAAACCTGTTGTAACCGATTGGAGTGGCGATGATGATAACCTTGCTATTTTAATAAGTGCTGAAAAAAATTCTGAGCACCCCATAGCAGAGGCCATTGTGGCTCATGGAGTTGAGAAGAAACTTTCACTTGGCAAGGTAGAGTCATTTATTGCAAATTCTGGCAAAGGTATAACAGCTACTGTTGATGGTCGTCGTGTACTGGCCGGAACAAGGCTTTTAATGGATGAAGCCGGAATAGATATAACCATGCACCTAGAAACTATGACAAAATTTGAAAACCAGGCAAAGACAGCAATTATTGCTGCTGTTGATGGCATAGCTGTAGGTGTTTTAGCTGTAGCAGATACCGTTAAAAAAGAGAGTAAAGAAGGGATTGATAAACTAAAAAACATGGGCATAGAGGTTATTATGCTCACAGGTGACAATCAACGTACTGCTCATGCTATTGCAGAGCAACTTGGTATTGATAAAATTGTGGCAGAAGTATTACCAACTAATAAATCAGAAGAGATAGAACTGCTGCAAGCTAGTGGCAAAGTTGTAGCCATGGTTGGTGATGGAATAAATGATGCCCCTGCCCTTGCTCGTGCTGATGTTGGTATTGCTATTGGTACAGGAACTGATGTCGCTATGGAGTCAGCAGATATAACCCTTATGCGTGGTGACCCCCGTAGTGTTGCTATAGCAATTCAGCTCTCTCGTGCTACCATAACAAATATAAAACAGAATCTTTTTTGGGCCTTTGCATATAATATTATCTTAATCCCATTAGCTGCTGGAGTGTGGTTCCCATTGTTTGGAGTTTTACTCTCACCAATTTTTGCTGCTTCTGCCATGGGTCTATCAAGTGTTACTGTAGTTAGTAATGCCTTGCGACTTAAAAATTTCAAACCAAATTAATTGAAATTTGACTTTTTTATCATCGCTATATATTGCCAACTTCTGAATTTAGAAAAAAACGAAATTTCAAAAAAAGTGGATGAAAAATATAAAATGCTTATTTATTTTGTAGGAACATCAAGATCAGGATCAACTTGGCTGTATGAACGTTTTGTTGAGCACCCACAAATTTTACAGCCTGAATTTCATGCAGATGGCAACAACAAAAGCAGCAACTTTTGGAAAAAAGATATCAACTTTATTAGAAGGTTGGTTAAAGATTTTAAACTGTTTTTTAAAGGTGAGTTTAACTCTGACATTACAGATGGTAGTGGATATATTGCAAAAGAGAATATACTAGAGTTAAAAAAAGCTTTTCCTGATGCAAAGCTAATCTACTGTGTAAGAAACCCTATTAAAATATTTTGGTCCCACGTCCACTTTGTTAGCAGTGGGGATGTTAACCTTGAAGTACTAAAAAGCTTTAAAGAGTCACCTGATAACTATTATGAAAATACAAGGCACGATTTAAATATTACCCGTTGGGAAGAAATTTTTGAGCAAAAAATATATAAATTTTTCTTTACTGATATCCGTGACAACCCCCAACAAGTTTTAGACGGTCTAGCAAATTATATAGGTGTAAAACCTTGGCAAGTGGAAGATACAAAATTAAAAGAGAAAATAAATGTATCAAACGCTTCTAAAAATAATAGTATTCCTGAAGATTGTTTAGCGTGGATGAATGAAAACCAAAAGAGCAACATCGATTGGTGTGAAAATTATTTTAAAAAAGATTTTACACACTGGAGACAAGGGCAGGAATAACCCAAGCAAAAGTAGTTAACATTTAATTTTTTTTAGTTTGTAGCAAAGATAATTTAATGAGTGTAAACCAGAGATTTTTAGCACTAATTATTATTATGGCATCACTAGCCACTGTAACTGGCTTTGGTGGTATTTGGCTGCTTTATAAAACTGCAACCAACCAAGAACAAATTAGACTAACAGAATTTGTACAGAGTCGCGCCCGTCTTATGGAGGCTATTGCTAGGTTTAATGCAGCAAATAGTTCTGACCTACCTGGAGGTAGTGAATTAGCGACAGTTTCACAAATAAAAGAAGCCCACAAACAGTTTTCTGGTTTTGGAGAGTCTGGTGAGTTTACCCTTGCCAAAAAAGTAGACGACAATATTGTTTTTATACTTAACCATCGCCACAACAATAAAGAGTCTACCAACTTAGTAGCATTTGATTCCAAATTAGCGGAACCAATGCGTAGAGCACTAATGGGTAAATCAGGAATTATTATTGGTCCTGATTATCGGGGAGTAGATGTTATAGCCGCCCACGAACCCATAGCCGTACTAAATTTTGGTATTGTGGCAAAAATTGATTTAACTGAAATACGCGCACCTTTTATAAAAGCTACACTTTATTGGATATTTTTTGCATTAAGTCTTGTTGCTCTTGCTGTATTTATTTTTTATAAAATTGGCTCCCCTATTTTAAACACTATACAACAAAATGAAAAAAAACTTGGCTTACAAGTCAACTGTATAAACAAGCTACAACAGCAGTTTATTCAAGCTACTCATCCTGATAAACTTTTTAATAATTTGTTGGAAGAAGTATTAAAAATTACTGACAGTGCATACGGATTTGTAGATGAGGTGCTTTATGATAAAAATGGTGATGCATATCTACAAGCATTGGCAATTAGCAATATTGCCTGGAATGAAAAATTGCAAAGGTTCTCTTCAGACAACACTCCACCCGGCTTAATTTTGCAACAAATGCACGGGATTTATGCCGAACCTTTTAAAACAGGCATACCATATATATCCAACAACCCAAAAATAAACATACAAAATAGTAACCCTACTGATGACCCAACACCGTTAAAAAGCTTTATTGGGCTACCATTAAAAATTGATGATAAAGTTGTTGCAGTTATAGGCTTAGCAAACAGATCTTCTGGGTATGACCAAGAGTTAATCGATTTTTTAAAACCAGTAACAACAGCATGTGCCAGAGTTATTGAAAATTATAAAAATCAAATAAATATGTTACATGCTAAAGAAGCCTTAAAGGCAAGTGAAGACCGCTTCAGATCTCTTGTGGAGTCTACTTCAGACTGGATTTGGGAGATGGATACCTTTGCAAACTTCCAATATGTAAGCCCAAGAGTAAAAGATATTTTAGGATATGAGCCTGAAGAACTTATCGGCAAAATGACTGGTTTTGACCTTATGCCACCTGATGAGGCAAAAAAAGTACATGCTAAATATAGTGAATTTGTTGCAGAAGAAAAATCTTTTAGTGGGATGACCTACATTATTACCAATAAAAGCGGTCAAAACAGAGTGATGGAATCTAATGCCCGCCCTTTCTTTGACAATAACGGGAAATTACTAGGATATAGGGGTATAGACCGGGACATTACAAAACGTATAGAACAAGAGACGATATTTAAAAAGGTAGAACTACGCCAACGCCTGATACTAAACTCAGCTGGAGACGGTATATATGGCATTGATATTAATGGCATGGCTACATTTGTAAACCCTGCTGCTGCTAATATGATTGGCTGGCAACAAGAAGAACTTATTGGTTTAGATCTTCATAGCGTTTTACATAAAAAACATGCCGATGGTTCGCAATATTTACATAAAGATTGCCCAATTTATACATCTTTAAAAGATGGTAAAACCCATACAATTAAACATGAGGTTTTCTGGAGAAAGGATGGCAATAGTTTTCCCGTTGAATATATAAGCACACCTATTATTGAACAAGATAATATTGTAGGAGCAGTGGTTATATTCAGAGACATCACCCAACGTAAAAAGATTGAGAAACGTCTGCGTGAGTTAACTGAGGCAGTTGAGCAGAGTCCGGCAAGTGTTGTAATTACTGATACTGATGGAATTATCCAGTATGTTAATCCACAATTTTGCAATTTAACTGGTTACTCCTCCAAAGAGTCAATTGGCGTTAGCCCAGGAATTTTAAAATCTGGAAGTATGTCAGAAAGTGCATATAAACAATTGTGGGATACAATATTAGCTGGAAAAATATGGCATGGTGAATTTCATAACAGAAAGAAAAATGGCGATCTATATTGGGAGTCGGCAAGCATATCTCCTATTCGTGATTCTGAAAATAGAATAACAAATTTTCTAGCTGTTAAAGAAGACATAACAGAACGAAAAAAAATTGAAGATGAGCTAAAACGTTCTAAGGAGATAGCAGAAAAGGCTAATGAGTCTAAAAGCATGTTTCTTGCTGCTATGAGCCATGATATCCGTACTCCTATGAATGCAATATTAGGTATGGCAGAGATTCTGTCTGAAAGTAAATTAGATGATGAACAAAGTCACTATTTAAAGGTAATAAATAGTGCTGGTGAAGGTCTTTTAGCTCTTATAAATGATATTCTAGATTTATCGAAAATAGAAGCTGGAAAACTAGAACTTGAGACTATTCCATTTTCTCCACATGAGTTGGCTGGTAATACAGTAAAAATACTAAAAACCAAAGCGTTAAGCCAAGGTGTCGGGCTTTCTAGCAAAATTGACAACTCTATACCTGACCAGATAGTGGGCGACCCTCAAAGAATTAAACAAATTTTATTAAACCTACTATCAAACGCGCTTAAATTTACCGAAAGAGGAAAAATTGTTTTAACTATAACGCAAATTCAAAATAAATATTTACGTTTATCTGTTTCTGATACAGGAGTAGGTATAGCAAAAGAGAGACAAGAGACTATATTTCAGCCGTTTAAACAGGCAGAAAGCTCTACCACTCGTCGTTTTGGTGGAACCGGACTTGGTCTGTCTATCTGTCAAAAGTTAGTATCATTGATGGAAGGAAAAATTTGGGTAGATAGTACACTAGATGAAGGAAGCACTTTTTACTTTGAAATACCACTTCAGTTAGCTACAAAAACCGATACACAGCAGCAGACTGGGTTTAATAATAACGTTATAAAGGGTTCTAAAAATATTGGTTTATCCATTCTATTGGCAGATGATGCCCCAGAAAATTGTTTTGTTGTAGAAGCATATTTAAAAAGTACAGCCCACAATTTAACCATAGTTGGTGATGGCTTAAAAGCACTAGAGAAATTTAAAAAAGGTGCTTATGATATTGTGCTTATGGACATTAATATGCCTGTTTTAAATGGTTACGAGGCAACTAAAAAAATTAGAGAATGGGAGAGAGAAAAATCACGTTCGCCAACGCCTATATTGGCACTAACAGCTAACGCAATGAAAGAGGATATCAATAAAACTCGCGAAGCTGGCTGTAACCTACATATATCTAAACCCATACGCAAGCAACGACTGCTTGAGGTTATTGGTTTATTTTCTTAATAGTTATGGTGCTATATAGTTACGTCAACTCTAACATCTTTTGCCAGCGGTATAGTTGATAGTTGCTCTTTTGAGAAGCGATGTCCACTATCATGAGCCGCTTTAAGAAAAAGCTTTGCAACAGCTCTATTAGGAGAACCTTGAGAGACAATAACACTAGGAGTGGTAAAAACTAACCCTTGAGGTGGTTTATGTTTCATCTCCTCTTTTTGCACCTGTGCCTCTTGATTCGCCATCTCTTGTTTTGCCTTCTCCTCTTCTTTCACCTCTTGCGCCACCATATCATAAGAGACAGTTTGGTTTTTAGAACCATCATCTTGAGGATCAGGATCAATCATATCGCGTTTTACATCATCAGCCAAATCATTAGCAGTGGCTTTGGATGTGGGACTTATACGCACAGCAGCTCCAGCACTAATCTCTTGTACCGCAGCCCGAAAGCTAACTCGGTCTTGCAGCTCACTGGTTACGCCACCTATAGCCCTACTATGTAATGGTAACATAATAAACCTCCTTATCTTGAGCACAACACTGGCTCAAGTATACTAATAACTAATCCTTAATATTAGTATCGGAGTATATGCTGTTTTACTTTAACTTTTGATCAAAACCGCAATATTGAGTGATGAGACAATCATCACATTTAGGGGAGCGAGCCGTACAGACATAACGACCATGGAGTATTAACCAATGGTGGGCATGTTGTAGATATGGTGGAGGTATTATTTTAACTAATTTTGCCTCAATTTTTTTTGGGTTTTTCTCTTTCACCAAACCTAGGCGGTTAGAAACCCGTAATACATGAGTATCTACTGCTAATGTTGGCTGGTTAAAAGCTACATTTAAAATAACGCTGGCAGTTTTATGCCCAACACCTGGCAATGCCTCAAGCCCTGCTCGGTTGTCTGGAACTTGTGAGTTATGCTTTTCTATTAACATTTGGCTTAAAGCGTATACACTCTTGGCTTTATTATTAAAAAGCCCAATAGTACGGATTAACTCCCTTATTCCATCCTCACCCAAAATTACCATAGCTTCAGGGTTAGGGGCAGCCGCAAAAAGAGCTGGTGTTGCTTTGTTAACACTAATATCTGTTGCTTGAGCAGAAAGAACCACGGCAACTAAAAGCTGAAAATTGTTTTTATAGGTTAATTCACTCTTAGGATGAGGATTAACTTTCATCAAGATATCAAATAGTGCAATAATGTTATTTTTTTTCATTTAAAATCACAAAACTAAATTTAACAAAAAATTAATATTAAAGAAATTATGCCCATTACAAAACACTACTCAACTTGTGCCTTGGACTGTCCAGGAGCCTGTGCTCTTTTAGTTAACATAGAAGATAGACAGCTTAAATCTATTAAAGGTGATACTGAACACCCTTTTACCCAAGGAGTTATCTGCGGCAAAGTTTCCCGCTATGCTGATATTCAAAATGGCAAACGAATTTCAACTCCCCTTTTAAGAGTAGGAACAAAAGGTGATGGAGAGTATAAAGAGATAAGTTGGGACAGTGCAATGGAACGGATTGTAGAAGGTATTCAATCCGCCACAAAAAAACATGGTCCAGAATCAATATTGCCATATAATTCTAGTGGAACCATGGGGATTATACAAAAACAGGCTATTGATCGTTTAGGTAACAGAGCTGGTTTTTCCCGAATAAATGATACCGTATGTTACTCCATTGGCTTTTCTGGCTGGCAAGCCGGTGTGGGCAAAGCTATTGGCCCCAACCCCACAGAGATAAGTGATAGTGATCTTGTTGTTCTATGGGGTATTAATGCTGCAACCACTCATATTACATTGATGCATCATGTAAAAAAAGCCCGTAAAAAAGGGGCAAAACTAATTGTTGTTGACCCCTACCGCAATAAAACAGCAAAAATTGCAGACCAACATATTGCCCCCCTACCCGGCTCTGATGGCGCTTTGGCCTGTGCTATGATGCATGTTCTGCTTAAAGAAGATTTTGCCAATTGGGATTATCTGCAAAAAATGACAGATTTTGATGGTGATCTACTAGCACACCTTGAAGAAAAAACTCCAGAATGGGCTGCCCCTTTAACAGGTCTTTCAACTGATGAAATAATAAACTTTGCCCGTAGCTATGGAGAGGCCCAAGCTCCGTTTATTAGAGTTGGCATTGGTATGAGCCGTCAAAACAACGGTGCTGTTAATATTCATAGTGTCTCCTGTCTGCCAGCAATAACAGGAGCGTGGGAAAAAAAAGGTGGGGGTGCTCTGTTTGCTACAGGAGATGGCTTTCATGTAAACAAAGAGCCTGTTTTGCAAAACAAATGGCGCAAAAAAAAGGTAAGGCAAATAGATACCAGTCTTTTAGGACAAGCTCTTATTGATGACAACCTTGAGCCTCCAATTGCAGTTTTATTGGTATTTAATGGTAACCCTGCTGGTAGCCTCCCTGGGTTAAACAAGGTTCATAAGGGGCTGCAAAGAGAAGATCTTTTCACCGTTGTCCATGAACAGGTGATGACCGATACAGCCCGTTATGCCGATATTATTCTACCTGCCACCACCTTTTTAGAGCATGAAGATATTTATAAATCATACGGACAAACCACATTACAATATGCTGGCAAGCTACTTCCCCCTAAAGATGAAGCACGTTGCAACCATGATATGGTTAACGACTTAGCAATACGTTTAGGTTATAATGATGAAGCTTTCACATTTAGTTCTGCTGAGATGATAAAACAAGTTGTGGCTGCTTCTAATTATCCACCTATTAAACAATGGACTAACGAGCAGTGGTTAGAGTGCGCTCCATCTTGGGAAGATAGCCATTTTATAAAAGGTTTTCCCCAAAAAGATGGTAAATTTCATTTCTACCCACGTTGGTCAAACCCAGACATGCCGCCAGTACCAGACCATTGGGCAGTTAATAGACGGGACAATATTTTAATTAAAAACCGTTACCCCCTTGATTTTATGCTTCCCCCTGCAAATGAGGTTTTAAACACAACATTTAGCAGTTCTGAGAAAATAAATAAAAAGCGTGGTGGCCCAAAATTAATGCTAAACCCTATTGATGCCAAAAGTAGAAATATTACAGATGGTGATACAATCCAGGTGTTTAATGATCTGGCCTGTTTAACATTAAAAGCTCAGGTAACTACTGCTGTACGGCAGGGTTTGTCTCTTTGTGAAATAAATTATTCAGGTGATGAGTTTCCAGAAGGCATCTCTCTTAATGCTCTAAGCCATGACAATTGGGTTGCCCCCAACGGTGGCCCAGCTTTTCATGATAACCGGGTAGAGGTAGAGCTGGTTAAACCTTAATTTTGCTGTTTGTTAATAGATATTAACGACGACGGAGTATATAAATAATAACAAGCACTACTGTAGCCCCTACTCCATCAGCAACCCAGTCCCAAATATCGGCATAACGACCAGGAACAAATGATTGATGCCATTCGTCAGTGGCTCCATAAACTACGGCATAAAGCCAAGCCCAGAATAGAGACCAAATATTGTTCGAAAAAATGGAAGATACCCTTAAAGCAAAATATGCCAACAATCCATAAGCGGTAGCATGAAAAAGTTTATCTTGATGTAAAAATGTTGGCCCAGAAATTTGTAATGTTTGTGACGATAGATAGAATATAATTGCGCTATATGCTATTAAAGCAAAACACCAAAATATTTGGAAAATAGTTTTGTGAGACATAGCAGTTTTTTTTAACCGATAATCCTATATTCGGCAGCTTTTTGCACTTAACGGTACAAGCTTTTGCTTCACCTGGAAAGTCAGAAAAAAATCTCATCACCAACAAGGTGTTTTCAATTTTTTTCTGATTCACAAGATAAAGCAATATGTAGCGCTAATAATGCAATGCCAACTGCCGAATCTATGATAATAAATGTTTCTTAGGCCAAGAGATGAAAACACAAAAAGACCCAGCACACCACCTTGTTTTAGGAGTTTCTGGCTTAATATTAACTCAAGCAGAACAACAATGGCTTAAGAAAAACAGACCAGCTGGGGTTATTTTATTTAGCCGAAATATAGATAATTTAAAACAACTATCTTCTTTAATTAAGAGCATACACAATACCAGCATCCCTGCTCCTACTATATGGATAGATCAAGAAGGCGGGCGAGTACAACGCATTCGCTCACCTTTTACCAAATTTCCCAGCCCCTATAGGTTTACCCAACTATATAGAGAAAACCAAAAAGCTGGCCTTGAGATGGCATATCTTGGTGGTATGGTCTGTGGAAGAGAGCTGGCTTCTATAGGTATTGGTGTAAATTGCGCACCTGTACTTGATATTAGTCAAAAAAACGCCGACCCAGTTATTGGTAATAGGGCCTTTGGAAACACCCCTCAAGAGGTTATTCAACTTGCTAAAGAGTGGATAAATGGCCTAGCAACAACTGGGGTGATGGCTGTTGGAAAACACTTTCCTGGTCATGGAGCTGCTCAAGTGGACTCTCATAAAGATCTTCCAACCATAAAAAAAAGCAGAGCAGAATTGGAAAGTCATGAGTTAATACCTTTTAAAAGTTTAGCAAACAGACTTCCCGCTTTAATGACCGCACATTTAATTGCAGAAGGTATAGACACAATTAACCCGGCTACATGGTCATCTGTATCATTAAAAAATATATTACGAAAACAGTGGGGTTATAAGGGTTTAATAGTATCTGACGCTGTTGAGATGGGGGCCTTAAAAGGAGATTTGGCTGATAGAGTATATAACTCCCTTCTAGCAGGGTGTGACTTGGTGTTATGCTGTACAGGCAGTCTGGATGACAATCAGGAAGCTTTACAAGGTGCAACTCGTGCAGTTGAAGATATGAACAACCAAGAACGTAACGATTCTATGGAACGAATTAGCACTGTTCTTAGTCCATACAGACAACCAGAAGAACATAAGCTTGATGATGAAGAATATACAAAAGCCCGCAATCGCCTTGAGGCATTAGGAGAAACTATATTAAATGATGACCCAACTGAATCAAGTTGATCTTAATAATTAATTTAACCAATATTCAACAGTTGGTGATATGTGCAGCATAAATGTTTTTTATATATTTGTCGCATAAAAATTAGCACCTTATCTCCTTATTGGCTAAAATAGTTTTCCATTTATTTATAGGTAAAAAAATTGCTTGCGTTAAGTGCGTAAGAACAACTACTAAATTTAGTTTTAAAAAAGCAGGGAGCAAAAAATGTCTTACGGAAGCAAACAGATACCAACTGAAATTAGACAAATTACAGCAGAAAAGTTGCTAAGAATTAGCTGGGATACAGGAGAGGTGTTTGATTACACAATGGAGTATTTAAGGGTAATGTGTCCTTGTGCTAGTTGCAGTGGTCACACTCCCGACGAAGCAAAATTAATTGATGGACAGCAAAATGTAACCATAAAATCCATAACTCCAACTGGTCGTTATGCAATAAAAATTGATTTCAGCGACGATCACGACACCGGCCTATACTCCTGGGACACCCTATACGATTTAGGATCTCATCAAGAGGTATATTGGAAAGAATATCTAGCCGAACTAGAAAAAGCCGGAAAACGTCGCAGACCCTCGGTTTTTGCCATTAAACCAGTATAACAGACAAAAACAGGCTGTAGACACTTTTAATACTTGCTTTACAGCCTATTTAAAGGTAGAAACAACACCTCAAAACTACGAGAAGTCCCCATCGTCTAGTGGCCTAGGACGCTGGCCTCTCACGCCGGTAACG
>JADGBW010000173.1 GCA_015231305.1 Magnetococcales bacterium
CAACACAGTTGCTTATTGGTGATAAGACTTTCCCTTGATATGCCAGGTGAATCAAAAGGTTGCGCTAGGTGCGTGCTTACAACTGCCGTTTCTAGGTTAAACATGGGTAAAAATTGACATGTTAATGAAGCAACTATAAACTGTTGGGATTCTATTCAAATTATTATAAAAATTAATAAAAGGCTCTTAGATTAATGGGACAAAAACAATTATTTCTCAAGGCTTGTGCAAGAGAGCCAGTAAAGAGAACCCCTGTATGGCTTATGCGCCAAGCAGGACGATATCTTCCTGAATATCTAAAAGTTCGTAAGGAAGCCGGTAGTTTTCTTAACCTTTGCAAAACCCCCGCCCTTGCTACTGAAGTCACCATGCAACCAATACGTCGTTTTGGGCTGGATGTTGCCATAATGTTTTCTGATATTTTGGTTGTTCCAGAAGCAATGGGTATGCAGTTAGATTTTTTAGAGGGCGAAGGTCCAGTTTTTGCTGACCCCCTACGAGAATCACGAGATCTTAAACGTCTTAAAAGACCCAGCGTAGAAAAAGAGCTTGGTTATGTCTACAACGCCATAGAAGAGATGCGAGCAGCACTACCATCACACGTACCTCTTATTGGTTTTGCTGGTAGTCCCTGGACCCTTGCTACCTACATGATTGAGGGTGGAACTACAAAAAAGTTCGGCAAAATAAAAACTGCTCTCTATAAGGACCCTGAATTTCTCCACGGTGTCTTAAACGCCCTAACCGATACTGTTATAGAATATCTCAACGGTCAGATAGACCATGGTGCTCAAGCGATACAAATTTTTGATACTTGGGGAGGAATTTTAAGCCCGAAAAATTATCAAGAGTTCTCCTTAAAATATATGAAGAAAATTGTCAAAAACCTGAAAACAAACGGGCCTGACGGTGAAAAAGTTCCTAAAATTCTCTTCTCTAAAGGGTGTAGCAACTACTCTAAAGATATAGCAGCTTCTGGTTGTGATGTGGTTAGCCTGGACTGGACAGCTGATGTAAAAAATATTCGGCAAAATCTCGGAAAAAAAGTAGCCTTCCAAGGCAACCTAGACCCTGCTGTTCTTTATGCCCCTGAAGAGGTAATTCGCAAAGAGGTTAAGAGAACCCTGAAAAATTTTGGCCCACAACCAGGACATATTTTTAATTTAGGGCACGGAATGGAACCAGATATGAACCCGGAAAATGTTCAGCTTTTAGTTGATATTATCCGAGAAGAAAGTACCCGTTTTATTGCTAAAAAATGAAACCATCGTCATTCCCGCGTAGGCGGGAATCTAAAGCAGCAACGTTGAACTCTCTGGTTTCCCGCCTTTGCTGGTAAGGCGTAATGTTGGTTGTAGAGTGTCTGTTTTTGATTTGAAACACTATAGTCGTTCTATTTTATAGATCGCAAAAAATTTAGGGCAAAACATTGGGAGGGCTTGCAGCCCCCCCCAAACCCCCACGCTTTTGAAAGTAAAGGCTTAAAAGCAACAGCAAAGCCTTGGGCTTTGCCCAAACCCACAAGGGAGATAATCTCCCTTGACCCGTAATAATAAAAGATTTTTTTAGTTTATTAGTAGTATATCAAGGATTTTTAATGAGTACGCAACATATCTCCCAAGAGGTTCTTGTGGATAGAGGCTTGATTATTAAATATAATCGAGCTGCACCACGCTATACCTCTTATCCCACCGCGCCATATTTTAAAGAAGAACTGATAAATAGAGATATTTATAAAAATGAGGTGCTACGAGTTTCTCAAATAGATGCAAACCGCCCTCTATCTCTATACATCCATATACCTTTTTGCCAGCAAGAGTGTTACTACTGCGGTTGTATGCGCATGATCACCAAAGACCGTAACAGAGCTTGCGTATATCTTGAATCTCTATATCAAGAAATTGATACACTTAGTGAACTTTTTTCACGAAACAAACCAGTAGTACAACTCCATTTTGGTGGAGGCACTCCTACTTACCTTGATAACCAACAACTCCAGGATCTCCTTACAAAAATTGGTGAGAAATTCCAACTTTTAGATGATGATACAGGGGATTATAGTATTGAAGTAGACCCTCGTGAGGTTGATGACTCCAAACTTACCCTATTACGTAAATTAGGCTTTAACCGCATATCATTTGGCATTCAAGATATAAACCTCAAAGTACAAGAGGCCGTTAACCGGGTGCAGCCATTGGAGATGGATATCCAGGTGGTTAATAAAGCTCGTGAGGTGGGTTTTAAATCGGTAAATATCGACCTTATCTACGGGCTACCCCACCAAACCGCGACAAGCTTTGCCTCTACCCTAAAAACAGTATTAGCAGAACTAAACCCAGACAGACTGGCAATTTTTAACTTTGCCCACCTGCCATCACTGTTAAAAAATCAGCGAAAAATTAATGCTGACCATCTACCTAAACCAGATGAAAAATTACAAATTTTAGAAGAGTCCATTCAAATTTTAGAAGAGCAAGGCTATGTCTATATAGGTATGGACCACTTTGGCAAACCCCAAGATGAGCTAACCATCGCCCAAAAAGAGGGTAAACTACACAGAAATTTCCAAGGTTATACCACCCATGCTGAGTGTGATCTGGTGGGTATGGGAGTATCATCCATTAGCCAAATTGGCGATATGTACGCCCAAAACATAAAACAGGTTAACCACTACCAAGATGAAGCAAAAACTGGAGAGCTTCCTCTGTTTCGTGGCCTTATTATGAGTGCTGATGATAGAATTCGCCATACAGTTATAATGAAACTAATGTGTGATTTCCGCCTCGATTTTACCAGCATTGAAGGGCAGTTCTCCCTAAATTTTGAAGAATATTTTGCTGATGCACTTGAGCAACTGCCACCAATGGAGGCAGATGGATTGCTTAGTGTTAAAAACCGGGTTATTCAGGTATCTCCAGCAGGTAAAATGTTAATTCGTAATATCTGTACTGCTTTTGATAAATATTTACAGCAATCTCAATCTAATAATCGGTTTTCTCAAGCTATATGAGTTTTGCCTTTATTAACACTTGGGGACGCCATCCCCAAACCCCTGCTGTGGGAGATAATCTCCCACAGTCCCCCCGTAGTAGTTTTTTTACAATTTTTATTGGTATTGATCAATTTTATCAATTGGGGATAAATAGCTAAATATGAATAAAAAAATAGTCATTATTGGTGGGGGTATCTCTGGGCTTTCAACAGCTCTGTTTTTACACAAGGGCGGGGCAACCGTTAAAGTTTTAGAGTCTCGTAAAGAACCCGGGGGAAACCTACTCACCACCAATCCATCCGGCTATCAAATTGAACATGGGCCAAACTCTACAATGCAAAAACCAGGTAGAGAAGAAGATGCCTTGGGTCGCATTATGGATGCTGTTGGCATAAGACCAGTTGTAGCTAACGCTCAAGCCAACAAACGGTTTATCGTACGCGACCAACAACTTGCTGCCCTGCCCTCTTCTCCCCTATCTTTTCTCACCACAAAGGCGTTTTCAACTAGTGCTAAACTTCGCCTGTTATGGGAACCATTTATAGGCAAAGCAACAAAAGAGGAGAGCATTGCCCAATTTGTTGAAAGACGCTTGGGCCGGGAGTTTTTAGACTATGCCATAGACCCATTTGTATCTGGGGTATATGCCGGAAACACCCATAGCCTATCAGTACAAGCAGCAACAGCTAAAATATATGCATTGGAGAAAAACCACGGCTCATTAATTCGTGGAGCCTTATTTGGTAGGCAAAAAAATATAAGCGGTATGCCCAAAGGTCGTTTGATATCATTTGCAAAAGGTATGGGAGAACTACCAAAAGCCATAAGCCAAACCCTACCTTCTGGCTCTATTTTATCAAGCACAAATGTTATACGAATAAAAAAACAGAAAAACCGCTGGCTGGTTTATTGGGAAGGGTCAGGAGGCCAAGCTGGTATTGAAGAGGCAGATCAGGTTGTTTTAGCAACTCCGGCCTCTCAAACCGCTAAAATATTAGAGGAAACATCCCCAGAAGCATCGCATCTGTTATCTACCATCCATTATCCCCCAATTCTCTCCATTGCTATTGCATATTCTCGCAAGGATGTAACTCATCCACTTGATGGATTTGGTTTTTTGGTTCCAAGATGCGAAAAAATTAGAACCCTTGGCTCTCTATTCTCAAGTACTCTTTTTCCCGGTCGCGCTCCCAAAAATGAAGTTTTACTCACCAATTTTATTGGTGGAGCCACAGATTTGGCAGTAGAGACTACAGGTGATAAAGAACTAGCCTCTCAAGTTGCAAAAAATATCTCCAACCTATTAGGCATTAACGGCAAACCTAATTTTGTACATGTAACAAGATACAGAGAATCTATCCCCCAATATACACTAGGCCACCTGCAAAAATTGGAATCTATAGAAAAAGCTTTATCAAATATCAATGGGTTACACTTAAGGTGCAACTATAGTGGAGGTATATCAGTAGGTGATTGTGTTAGAAATGGAGAGCTATTGGCACAAAAGATTCAACAAAATCTAATTTAACTTAACTCACATACCGCCTATGCAATTTAAGCAGATATACGACCAACTCATGAATATCACTACTTGGTGTTTGTCTTATAGTGCGTAAGAACTGCAATCTTTGGCTGTTTTTTATTGCGGTATCTATGTGTGAATAGCTTAAATTGAAGTACTCTTTTTGGGTTTTAGCACTTTTAAAATTTGGGATAAACTCTTCTAACTCCTCCTCCATCCTGTGTAACCATTTACTCTCTGGCAAAGCAGAATAATCTACTAATTTAAAATGCAGTAACAACCAAAAAAAGAAACTTGGATTACTTATAAGCAATCTGAAAATTTTATTATTTGAGTGGTTATGTATCTTTACTAGTTTTTGAGCCTCTAATATTTGTGAGGCAGAATCTATCTCTTTGTTACGAGAGTTATAAATATCTAGTAGAGCAAAAAGACGACGGTGGGTTTTGGCTTGCAGGCTGGTTTCTACAATATCTTTCAGCTGTAAATTAAAGGCTTTTTCACTATTTATTGACTCTACAACTACCTTAGAACCTAGCTCTAAATGGTTAACCATACCCTGAAAATAATCTTTATATGCAACTGGGCATACCAATAGAGTTAAATCACGTGGGGAGCCTTGGTTAGAGATACGCTCGAAAGAGTCAGAAAGTCGCTCTTTACGTGGGACTACCATCCCTTAAACTGTTTCAAAGCAGGTAGTCCGCCATAATGCCCCTCTAGGTAGCGTTTTTGTAACGGATCATCTTTTTCAATATCAAAATCAGAAATAGGATAAAGCTCACTACACCTATCACCACTTCTCTCTACCATCCAAAACTGATCTCGACGGAAAATATCGTTATCTAACAAGGCAGTATCATGGGTTGTGCTGATTAACTGAGCTTTGGTTGTATTTAAATTAGGGTTGTTGACCATACCAATTAAAAACTTGACCAAACTATGATGCAAGCTGGTATCCATCTCATCCATAAACAAAACCTGACCCTGACGCAGTATATTTATCCAAGGCCACGCCAATGCAAATAGTTTTTGTGTACCGCGAGATTCAGACTCCCAGGGAAGTAAAATAGGTAGGCCAGTATCTGCCATGGAACGTCCAAGACGAATTTCCAACACCTCTTGAGAAGACATCTCTTTCATCAGTGCCGAACGAACATCACCAGGAAGATCTTCCATGCCTAAATCACCCAAATTACGGGTTTCTAGTTTTATATCTTCAATATCTAGGTCAGCTTGGTTTAAAAATTTTAAAACCTGCAATCTTCCAGCGGAATCTTGACAGAGATTAGCTGAAAATTCCTGGCTTATTTCTGAATGCGGGCGGAAAATTCGCAAACGTTTATCAAACCAATCAAAAATAGGTCGTAATGAGAGGCTGTTTAGCTGGATTGCTGTAGAGAGAAAAAGTGCGTTACTGCGTGTGGCATCCTTCCAAATTTCTTTATTTCCCACAAGAAATTTTTTGTGTAAATTCCAGTTTTCCTTGTCAGTAGCGGGATCATAATATCGTTCAAACCAACGTTGAGGTCGATTTTTTGGATAAGCTATTAACCATTCATGGTGAACACGTTGTCTTGTTACGGCGAAACCATACTGATAACGAACCCCATCTTCAATAAAAATCATCTCGAAGATACTAGGCTCAGTTGTGTTACGGCTGTTTAGCAGAAAAGGATAAACATCTATTGTATCCCCTTCCTGGCCTTGGGCAGAGTTTAAAACGAAGTCCCACATAAACATGGCACCACGAATTAAATTGCTTTTTCCTGAGGCGTTAGCTCCATAAATAACTGATGATCTCAAAAGTTTTGGCATCTTGGGCAGGTCAGTTAAAAAGCTATTTCCATCCAGCTCTTTATAAGAGCCGCTGGCTGCCATGCTCAATGTTTGCCTGTCGCAAAATGAGAGATAGTTAGAAACGCTGAATTCGATTAGCATTGAATCGGGTTCCGTTTTAGTTATGCACCAACTAGCTAAAATGAAAAGGTATTTGTTTTAAAGCCCTAATTTTACCCGGACATTTTATTGATTACAAATTTTATTATTGTAACTTAAATAATTAAGGCTGTTGGGGCTTTACCCCAAACCCACTCCCATTTATTATTTTTTAACAAACTATTTTTGGGGGTCTGGTGGAGATTATCTCCCCCAGCAGGGGTTTGGGGATAGCGTCCAAAAGAACTATTGAAGCGTAGAAGGAAGCATACCAAGAGCTTGTCTGTAGAGGTAAAGAATAGCCTCTTCTTCGTCAATTTCATGTTGGTCTTTTTTGCGAATGCTAACAATCTTACGCATCACTTTTGGGTCAAAACCGTTACCTTTAGCCTCAAGGTACAGATCACGGATATCTTGGCTTAGCTCAGCCTTTTCCTCTTCCATGCGCTCAATACGATCAATGTACTGCTCTAGTTGATCACCTGTGATTCCTCCAACGTCAGCAATTTGACCTGG
>JADGBW010000174.1 GCA_015231305.1 Magnetococcales bacterium
GGGCATAGATCACAATTCAGAAGATATATCTGAGCCAGTAGAAACATTTGAACCAAAACCAGATCTTGTATTAGATGTTGAACCAGCAATAGAGTACGACCGTGAACCTTTTGTCGAATCAGAACCAGATAACATTGAGATGTCTGAGCTGGAGTTAGTTGAGCTTTCAAAACTAAAACTGGCTATGGAAGAACAAAAATTAGAAAGAGAAAAATTTTCTGATGTAGCAAAAGCCACTAAAATTTCGGATGAAGAGGTGCTTATTGCTGCCAAAAAGCAGAAGCTGGCAAGCCTTAAAGCTGCAAATAAAAAAGCAAATTCTCAAAAAGACAAAATGTCTGCACCACAAAAAAAATCTAGCGTAAAAAAAGCTAGGATGAGAAGTAGTGAAAGCTATAAAACGGAACTTGATTTTTTCCCTGAAGATGATATCACCGATAATAAGAATGTTGGTCGTATGTTGCGCTCAAATCGTAAGGTAAACAGTGATGAGCCACCAAAAGAGATAGGTTTTTATTTTTATTCTGGAATTGATTTTTTGCGTAGGGTTTCTACCTCTGCTATACAGAGCTATCTTGCTGTTACATCTATGGATGGAAACCTTAAATATAAATATTATGTAGACCGTGGCGACTATTATTTTAAGTCTGGTCAATTCAAACGGGCAGCACGTTATTATGAACAGGCGATAAAAGAACGGCCTGAAGCTATAGAGTTTTTTGCCAAGTTAGGAGTCAGTTATTTAAGGATAAACCGTTTAAGCGACGGTGTTAAATATATTGAAAAAGCAGAGAAGGGTGGAATAATTCTACCAGATTTAGATGAAATTTTGTCTCAAGCATATATTAAACAAGGAAAATATGCTAAAGCAGTTGCAAGGTTAGATAAGGCACTTATAGTTTCGCCAGAAAGTTTTAGCTTAAATTTTCGTTTGGCACTCGCTTTGGATAAAATGGGAGAGTATAATAGGGCTTTTGAGGTTTTTGAAAACAGTTTGCGAATTAATCCTAATAGCATAAAAGCTCATCGCGCTATGGGGTTTAGTTTAGAGCAAGCCGGAGATAGAGATAGGGCTATTAAATATTTCAAAAGAGCTGCTGAGTTAGAAGAGGGAGATGTCCATGATTTTTAATAGAGTATGGACAATATTGTTGGATTTGTTGGGATAGAGTAATAAGTGACTGATAAAGAAACATATAAATTGGATGATGTAGGTCCAGACACTGCAAATAGTGAACGCATGCGCCGTATGAAACGGTTAATGCGAGAGCTATATAAAGAGGAGTTTGAGACCAAGCGATTTCGCCTGCCCCCAATTAGGGCAAAATCTCTAATAATATATTTATCTTTTGCCTCAATTATTGTTTTTGGGGTCACAACCTTGTATAATTTCAACCGCTTTGTTAACTTGGAAGAGCGAGTTTTATCTGCAAACGGTCATGTTGAGGATGTTTTGCAACGAAGGGTTAATCTATTTGAAAATTTAATTAACTTAACTTTAAACCAATCTGCCTTAGAGCAAGAGGTTTTTCGTCATGTTGCAAATGTTCGCTCTAACATTGGGCAGGGGATGGCACAACTAGATTCTGTCGCAGAAACCCAGCCAGTTGTTAGTGCTCCTCAAGAGGTTGCTGGGGTTTCTCAAGGGACTGCTGGCGTTGGTGTAGGCGGAGGAACTAACTCGCCCATGGTAGCTGGTATTATGAGCAAACTATCAGGCATGCCAGCTATGTCAAAACTGCTGGCAGTTGTTGAGCAATATCCTGAAATTCGCTCTTCGGTTACTTATCAACAACTAATGGATAAACTAGTTGAGATTGAAAACCGTATTGCCACTCGTAGAGATGAATACAATGAAGAGGTACGCATTTATAATACCTTAATATCATCTTTTCCGTGGTATGTTTTAGCAAGAGTAACTGGGTTTGAAAGATATAACTATTTCAGTCTAGGAGACGGGTTAAATACTGGATCATTTAAGTTACCAGATGTTTCAAATCATGTTTTTAAACGTCTGTTACCAGCAAGTGATAGTCCAGCTGTTGAGCAAACCGAGGTTGAAAAATCACCAATCAGTGAGGCCAGTGGGTCAATATCTGATAAAAAACCAATTGAGAAACAATGAAATACGAACATTGTAGAGAGTGTAGAACCGAGGTGACTTGGTACTCCATTTTTGTAAATATCTTTTTAGTGGTATTCAAAGGGGTACTTGGGGCTTTGAGTGGTAGCGCAGCTTTAGTGGCTGACTCCTTTCACTCATCAGCTGATGTTATAGCCAGTTCTGTTACCATGGTCAGTTTGCGGATATCTGGTAAACCCGCTGATGAGGATCACGCTTATGGTCATGGCAAAATCCAATTTATCTCTTCCGCTATTGTAGGTATTATTCTCCTTACCGGGGCAATTTTTATCTTAATTGGTGCAGTAAAGAATATTATTGTTGGTAATTATGAAGCACCAGAGGCAATTGCTCTTATGGGTGCTAGTGTCTCAATTTTGTGTAACGAATTTATGTACCGTTACCAAAGTTGTGTTGGCAAAGAGAACAACAGCCCTGCCATTATTGCTAACGCTTGGGATAACCGTTCAGATGCTTACTCTTCTGTTGCTGTTTTAATTGGTATTGCATTCGCTGTTTTTGGTTTTCCTATTGCAGACTCACTAGCTGCATTGGGAGTGTCATTAATGGTTATCCGTATTGGGTTAGAGTTGATAAATGACTCTATAGACGGATTAATGGATGCTTCCCCTGAGATGGATGACCTTCAGGGAATATATAGAGCAACTCGAAAAGTTGCGGGTATTTTAGGTATTTCATACATGCGAGCCAGAACAACAGGTGAAGATATGCATGTAGAGATAAATATAGAAGTTGATGAGGCACTAAAGGTTTATGAGGGTGATTTAATTGTTGAGGTTCTTAAGCAAAAAATTGCTCAGGAGTTGGACCATGTAGGAACAGTACAGGTATTTTTAACTCCACTGACTATGAGATAACCTAATTAAATAAATAGCTAACTAATATTTAATAATAATAATTTATGCAGGAGATGTAGCAATGCCAGTATCTAATATGCAAGTTGATTTGGTTGCCGGAGAGAGTATGAAAATTATTGGTCCTGGATCACTCTCTTTTAAAGCTCCAGCAGTTGCTAACGCAGCTACTGCTGGTGGTGCACAAGGTGGTGTAGCTGCAAAAGCTGCTGTTGGTGCAAAAGGTGGTGCTACAGCACTAGCTGCAAAAAGTTCTACTGCTGCTGGAACAATTTGGTCTGGTAAAGGTGTTGCCCTAGGTTTAGGTCTTGGTTTAGGTGCTTGGGGTCCTGTGATAGTGGTAGCAGCAGCAGCTGGAGGTTACGCTTATTACCGTAGCAAACGTTCTGCAAACTGGTGGCCTCTATAAAAGAACAATTTAATCTATTCATGCAATTTATTGTAAACTATTAAATAGATTAAATATAAGTAACTGTAAGTAGATGAGCAGATGGGAGATTTAGCATGAAATTGGAGGAGGGAATTGGACTTCTAGCCGTTGTATTTATATTCGGCATAGTTGGTGCTGCTCTGCTGCCTGATGATATGTGGGAAGACCATTCACGCACCCCTGGCATGAGCGGAGCACTCCAAGGTAGTGTGGGTATAAACCCTGCTGGTTTTACCTCCCGTATGGCCAGTCCACTACAAGGTGTTGCTGTGGCAGCTATTAATCCGACCAACCAAAATGCTATTCCTCAACAAGTACCTCGTACCACAGTTCCCAAGCCTGGGTTAACTCCATTTTCTCGTGCTCCTATAGTCCGTTTTTCAGGCACTATTCAGCAGATAACTGAGTTGCAACAACGTGATGGGCAGATACATATATGGTTGACTGATGCCAATGGAAGAGAAAAAGAAATTTCAGTAGCTCCTTCTTGGTATTTAGAATATATGGACTGCACAATGTTACATGATATGCGTCTTTCTGGAACAGGATTTCAATTCGACAAAAGCAGAGGTCCTTCTGTAATTTACGCCAAAAAACTTAAGATCAATAACCGCCCTTGTCATCTTCGTAATGATGAAGGATTTGCTCTTTGGTCAAATAGATTGCGGTAGTTACGATGAATAATCGGCAGCGTCTAAAAAAGAAGAAATTCAGTGTATTTGGCGGAGCAATGGTAGTTATACTTGTGCTTTTAGCTGGGTTGGTTGGCAGAGAGAGATTTGGCAACTTGTTAAGCAATTGGATGGATGTTGATAAGGTTTCCCGACGTGTACAAGGTCAGGTTTTTGGTTCTATGCCTTCGCCTACAACTCCAACATTAAAAGATCCAATAGTTAAAATAATAGCACCAAAAAAGACCCGAAAAGTAGTTGTAAAGCGGATCCCAAGACTGGTTCCTGGCACTAAAATGCCCCACGCATATTGGGGGCCGTGTACTAAGTGTCATCTTATAAGAGGTGGAGCCCCTGCTGGAAGTCAGCCCATAACTCCTGTTGGTAAGGCATGGGAGAGAGCTTCAGCAAATATAATGAAAGTTGGCCCACCAATTCTACCAGACACAACAATGAACCACCCGCCATCTGGTCGCTGCATTAAGTGCCATGATATTGTAATAGAAGTTCCTATTTAAGCTGAGCTTCACTTAAAAACTGTACACAATAAGAATCCCTAAACATTCTCGCATAGGAATGAATCTAGCCCGGATATTTTATGAAGAATAGCCGCTATGCTGCCCCAGGGATTGCCAGAACTGCGTTGCAGGATAAATTTTTAAGGATCACATTCGGACAGTATGCTCACCTAAAAAATTCAACCTGCGCCTTGTTCTGACAACCCCTGGAACAACCTTTCGGCCACTCTTCATGAAATATCCTGGCTAAGTCAAAATCGTAAAACTCTCTGGATTCCCGCCTACGCGAGAATGACTTAATATTGGTTGTAGAGTTTCTGTTTTTGATTTGATATCACTTTATATTAACAAATATGTAAAAAAAAACTCCCCAGAAAAATCTGGGGAGTTTTTTTTATATATTTTGGCTGTGGTGTGAAGAGAAATCTAACCTTCTAGGGTTAGGTCTGCTAATTCGTTACCTTCAGCATCTGTTGGGTTGTTTCTCATGTATCCGTATACTCCAACACCAAATGCTGCTGCGCCAACTAGTAAAAGTGGGCCCCATGCTCCTAGACCAAGACCTAAGCCAAGGCTTAAGCCGGTTCCCTTCCATATAGTACCAGCACTTGCTGCTTTTGCTGCTTGGGCAGTTGTTGCAGCTTTACCAGCTGTTGCTGCTCCTGTTTGGGCTATGGAGTTTTGCGCAGCTGCACCAGCAGCAGCACCGTTACCATTTAGAGCAACCGGTGTGGCAACAAGAGGACATTTGCCTTGCATGGCTACCGTTGAAGCGATAGCACCTTTTGATGCCATACCGCCAGCTACTGGTTTAAAAGCTAGCCATTGAGGGCCAGCAGCACCTGCTGCCATAGGAGCTTTACTTACTACAAAGCTTTTGCCAACCATAGTAGATGCTGACTTAGTACCTGCTGCTTGAACTTTAATAGCAACAATTTTTTCACCAGCAGCACCTGCACCTGAAGCTGGTTTTAAAAACATCCAGTTGCTAGTTTTTGCTCCAGCAACCATTGGTGGCTTCATAACAGTATAAGATTTGCCAGCAAATGCTTTAGAAGTTGCTATCTGTCTAGCATTTTCTGCTTTTACCAATACCATTTTAGAAGCTGAAGAGCCTTTGGCTGCAGCTGCAACCCCTGTTCCGGTACCTGTAGCAGCAGCTGCTGCTCCTTTGCCAGTATTTAATAGTAAAAATTTACCAGTACCACCAACTGTGGCAGGAGACTGCCCAACTGTTACTGTTTTTCCTGCTAAGCCTGATAGCTGTGAAATTTGGTTTGTACCCTCAATTTTAAGAGCAACAGAACCTTGTTTTCCCGCAGCAACAGGATGTAAAAACAACCATTTTGATAGACCTGTTTTACCAGCAGCTGATACTTTACCTACAGTAAAGGTCTTGCCTGTAAGGCCAGCTACTTGAGAAGTTTGATTTACCCCGTTTATTTTAAATATCATTGCTTCGGCAGCTGCCATACTAATTACTCCCCATCATTTTATTATTAAGTTAATTTCTGCAAAGTAGTTGTAATGAAATATAAATGATAATCATTCTTAACTAGCGGTTTTTCTACTAATTTTTAGCATACTAATACATTAAGATGAGGATTGCAAAATAAACTCTTATGGAGTACGATTATTTTATCTTAGTGTCTAAGATATCTAAGCAGCATGCTACTGTAAGATGTTATTAAATAACTTTTTGTGCAACAGGTGTAAATATGCTCCCTCTATTAATTCCGGCTGGTGTATCAGCATTGTTAGGTGTTGTTGTAGGCCGTAAGGTGGCAAAATATGCTAGGGAAGACCGTTTGACAAAAGGTCACGCCAAAGAGATGAATAAACCTGTCTTTATAGAGATTAAAAGAGAGTATATTCTGTCTGATGAGAGTTTAATTTTAGCAACAGAAGAAGTACCCCTAGATAACAGATATGGTGATCAACCAATAACCAGCGAACATGAGTTTATCCGTTCTGCATCTATTACACTAGAGGTTGACCGCGGTCGGGAGATTGATACTGCTGTTAAATCAATTTTTTGGAAAGCCTTTGAGACAAAGGCTGCTGACTCTTTATCAAAAACCCTTGGTAGCAAGGTCGGAAGCCAAGTTACAAGACGAGTTAGGTTAAAGTTTTCTGTTGCTCCACAAAAAGCAGTTAACTATAGAATAGTATGGAAACAGGAATCACGGCGTGGAGTGATGGATGTTTTAGTAGATAATAAAAAACGCTATAAAATACCATATATGGTAACGTATGGCTTGAGTCACTCTGTTGAAAGTTTATATAGTGGTAGTAGTATAAATATGCCTGATAACTCAGGGATAATAGAGGAAGATGT
>JADGBW010000055.1 GCA_015231305.1 Magnetococcales bacterium
GTTTTTTTAGTATCACCATCTGATAAGTCTGCATCTAAGTCAAAACTAGACTCTCTCATCTCTTTTTCAGTTTCTAGCAGGTCGTCTACCTCTTTTCTATCTTTTTTACGGTTGGAAAAAACTATAATAAGAAACAATAATAGGGCAACTGCTAGTAAAACAGCTACAATGATGATCATTGTATTTTGTTTTTGGTCAGTTAAACTTTTCATAAGATCTTTAGCTTTAGGGTCTTTAGCAACGTCAACAAAAGGTCTGGCCTCCACCTGTTGAACCGCTGGTTTCTTACTTATATCAACAGCTGGTTTTTCATTTTCTTTTTGTATTATTGGATACTCAGCACTATTAGAGGCAGAAACTGGACCTTGTTTAGTAGCTGATGGCTCTTTTTTTGTCTCATTGATAACTTTTTTAGTAACTTTATCAAAAACAGACTCAGCCGAACCTTTATTTACACTGTCAGTAGCAGACCCAATATCTGGGTTTTGTTTTACTTTTATAGTGGGTGGATTTAGAGTTTTTGAATTTGGCTTATCTGCTGCAATTGCCACAGTTAAGTCTTGTTTTGTTTTATCTTCATCGCTATTGATATTAAAATTTACAGAAGGTTTACCAATATTCTTCTGTGATCGTGCATTTGCAATATGCTCTAGTGTTTGTTTATCAGTTTTTTTAGCAGAAGGTTTTTGCTTGCTATTAATACCACTGGTTGCAACCTCTTTTTGTCCTCCTGGCTCCATTATAAATATAACTTCTTTTAACTTGCCATATTTAAACTTGCCATAAATAGAAGATCCCGAAGGTAAGGTTTTTTCTCCCTCACCATGTTGCAAACCATTTTTCCAATAGCCAATATATTTTGTGCCATCACTCCAAACAAAAGTACCTAGGCCGTTAAATTTATTATCCTTAAAAAACCCTTCATAATTTGAACCATCAGGCCAAGTTAATGAGCCATTACCGAGTCTAACCCCATTTACAAACTCTCCTTTGTAGTGGGTTCCTGACTTTGATACAGATTCTCCATAACCACTTTTGCAATCACCAAACATACAGACAGCAAAAGCTATTTTGGTGAATGAAAAAAAAGTAACTATTGTGAATATTATAAATTTAGATAGTTTCATGGTTTTTCCTAATTGAGAAATTACATAGCTAAACTATACTACAGATTAACATAAGAATGGTATACCAACTCATTCATAATTGGCATATTTTTGCAAATCTAACCTCAAAATAGAACAATCAAATTTGAAAAAACACACTTTTGAATGTTTTTTTGAAAAAGACTTAAAAACACAAAAAACCCGACATAAGCCGGGTTTTTTGTGTTTCTTGTACTAAGTTTTGATACTAAGTTAGTGGTTTTATACATTAAGTACCAGTACAAGTTGATGGAAGCAAGCTTTGTGCAGCAGAAGAGGTACAAGCCCAAGTTACGCCACCGTCTGCTGTTGTTAATGTTACAGTTGCACTAGCTACATTAGCATTTACACCAGTTGCATTCATTGTAGCAACAATTGCAACTGCCGAACCTGCTGCTGCTGTAGGTGTAGCTACAGTTGCAACATATTGACCAGATGTTGTACCAGTTGGAGCCCATGCTGCCATTGTTCCAACTGCGCTTAGTGTACCGTTAGTTTGAAAGCGTTCTGCAACTGATGTTTTTTGTGCTGAAGCAAGGCTAATAGCTTCAGACATTTGCGCTCTTGCGATATAATCTTGGTATGCTGGTATAGCAACCGCAGCCAAGATGCCGATGATAGCGATAACGATCATCAACTCTATTAGTGTGAAGCCATCTTGTTTTTCAAAATCTTCGATGTGATTTGCGCTTTGTTGGTTATTCATTGTTGTTCTCCTAAAATTGTAATTTATAAAATTAACTATTATAACGTTGCTGTCTTGTTATAAAGTTTTGTTTAGCATGTTCTCTTGCCAATCATATAGCTTGAATCGTGCCAACCAATTTATTTTATATATTTCAACAACATGTACAACATTGCGTTTTACAGTTCATAGGCCCATATGACAAGTCTTGTCAGCGACTGACAAATTTTGTCACTCTGTTATTGTTATTCTATTCTAAATTATGTAATTCTTAAATTTTATTAACTTATCCAACCACCGCCCAAAACCCTATCACCATCGTACAACACACATGCTTGACCTGGAGTAATTGATTTTTGCGGGTTATCAAATTGCAAGTTAGCGTAAGAAAGCTTATTAGATGGTGAAATAGTGGCTGGTACAGAGTTAGATGCATATCGTATTTTTGCTTGAACCTGCCGAGGTTGTTCAAGCTTTTGCCTACATAGCCAGTTTAAATCTTTAATGGTTAGAGAATCCCCATACAGTGCGGACTCTGGACCTACTACCAGCTGGTTTTTTTCACTTATTATTTTTACTACATAAAGAGGATTAGGAGCAGATATCCCCAACCCCTTTCGTTGTCCAATGGTATGATTACCCAACCCTTTATGTTCACCAAGAACATTACCATCAAGGTCAACAATTAAACCAGAATTAGCTGCTGTACTGCCTTCACGCATAAAAAAGGCCTTATAATCACCATCTGGCACAAAGCAGACATCCTGACTCTCTCTTTTTTGGGAGAGGTGCAAATCAAACCTATCTGCTAATTGTCTGGTTTTGTCTTTGGTAAGGCCACCTAAAGGAAAATCTAGTTTACCCAGTTGAGCTACAGTAGTTGCAAATAAAAAATAAGATTGATCTTTAAACCTATCTACCCCCTTATAAAGTAGTGGGTGGCCGTTTTTATCCTCTTTTTTAATGGCATAATGCCCTGTTGCTAGATAGTCTACCCCTAACGATAAAGCCTTATTAAGCAGGGTTTCAAATTTCAACCGTTGGTTGCAGCGTACACATGGGTTTGGGGTTTGTCCTGCTTCATAAGAAGATAAAAAATCTTCTACCACTGCTTGGCGAAACTGCTCTTCTAAATTTACTACATAAAAAGGAATATCCAACCTTTGGGCTACTTGTCTGGCATCATAAAGGTCTTCAGTGGCACAGCATGTACGACTAGATGGGGAAAGCTGCTCCCCATGATCCCAAAGTTGCATGGTTAAACCTATTACCTCATGACCCTGATCCACCAGCCAAGCAGCTGCAACAGCAGAATCAACCCCACCAGACATGGCTATAGCAACTTTTTTTTTCATAGTAAACTTCTTTTTATAATATTGTGATTAGCATTTCTAAGTTACTCGTGCCTACACATACATTAAGGCTTTTTTACAACTCTTTTAAATGCAAACATAATCAGTTAGAATATTCAAAGTTACAATAATTAATAATATTCCAAGATTTTGTTTGTGAGAGGGTTTTTTAAATGTGTGGCATCGCTGGTTTTATATCAAAAGATTTAAGCTCTCAAACAAATAATATTTCATGGATTAAAGATATTGCCAAGAAATTAAGTTCTGTTACAACAGGTGCAGATGCTGTTGAAGAGTTATCGGCGTTAATATCAATATTAAGAGAGAACTTTACCGAACTAATGTCTCTTGCCACCCATCAGGCACTTGCCAGCAGTTCTGACCTTAAAAAAGATGTAGACTTTATCATTTCAGCATTTAAAAAGCACGAGAACACATTAGTAGAGCTTTCAAAAGCTGGTAGAACAGACCTTGACCCAGTAATTGAAGGGTTGCGGGACTTTGGTTGGCAACTAAATAAAGAACTTATCGGCCATGTAAAAAGAGTTGCAGAACTAGCAGGTGAAAACCCAGAAGGCACAGCAGTTGGTGTAGCGTTTGCCACCGAGCATGTCATGAACGCCATAGACCGCCTTGAAGTACGGGGCCGTGATTCAGCCGGAATAACCATACAGTTTCCTATACCTACCAAAAAAATAGAAACTCTGCCCTCAAAGCTAGCACAAGAGATTCAAGAACGGCTAACAAGCTCTAATGTTGATCACCTCTCTATAACAATGACAACAATAGCCGATAAAAGCAGTTTTGGTTTTGTTTATAAAACCGCAAACCTTATAGGTCGCCTTGGGGAAAATGGGGCTGAATTACGCAGGGCAATTACTGAAGACAAACTATTTTGGCTTCTTGCAACATTTGCTACTCAGGTAAGTGTTTTAGCACACACACGTTGGGCATCAAGTGGTATTATTTCATTATCTAACTGCCACCCCCATAATGCTTCTCTTAATACTAAACAATCTAGCCATGCAGAAGTAAGCAGCATGTTTGTTTTAAATGGCGATATAGATAACCATGTAGAGCTAGCAAAAAAATTAGATTCCAACGGCCCTAAAGATAGTGAATCTGCCATAACAACTGACGCCAAAATAATCCCAATTGTTCACCGACACACCAAAGAAAGTGCCGGCTCTAACTTTGACAACTTCCGCGCTACTATCCGCCAGCTTGATGGCTCTATGGCTATTGGCATGATAGATTTAAACCAACCTGGAGAAACATATTTAGCCCAAAAGGGTTCTGGTCAGGGTTTATATGCTGCAAATCTTGTTGATGGTTGGATGTTCGCATCTGAAGTCTACGGTTTGGCAAGTGTTACCCGTTCGGCATTTAACTTATCTAGTAATGTCCAGGGTGGCTCGGTTGCAAGGCTAGATGCCCAACTAAAAAAACCTGAAGTACGCAGCGTAACAGATGGTGTTGGAGTGAGTGTTGCTCCTGATGATATCCAAATTTTTGCTAGAGATATCTATCGTGGTAATTTTGATTTTTTCTTAGAAAAAGAGATACATGAAGCCCCCTCTTCTGTAGCTAAAACCTTACGCGGCCGTTATCGCCATGCAGAAGGTGGAATTAAATTTGATGGCCTACCATCTGATATTTGGAAGATGCTACGCAAGCGTTTAAAAAGTGACCTACGTTGGATATATGTAATAGGCCAAGGTACAGCTGGTGTGGCTGGGGTTGGCATTGCACATCTAATTGAACGAGCATTTTCTAACAAAATGCGCCATGCAATTACCGTTAGGGCCTTGCGTTCTTCTGAGCTTTCAGTAGAGATAGACGAATCTACTTTTGAGAATGCAATTGTTATCGCAGTATCTCAATCGGGCACAACAACTGACACCAACCGCGCTGTAGATCTAGCTCGAGAGCGAGGAGCTTTTGTCCACGCTATTGTAAATAGGCGTAACTCTGATTTAGTACGTAAGTCCGATTCTGTAATTTATACCTCTGATGGACGTGACGTTGAGATGTCTGTTGCCTCAACAAAGGCATTTTATTCTCAAATTACAGCTGGAAAATTAACCGCTCTTTTTATAGCTGATGCACTTGACACCATGACCCAGTTGGAAATTCAACATGAAATGGTGGAGCTTGAGGCTCTACCTGGTAAAATTCAAGAAGTGCTAGAGATGAAAGAGCAAATTGCCGAATGTGCACATAGTTATGCACCAAATGCACGTTATTGGGCGGTTACAGGGTCTGGTATAAATCATATAGCAGCACTTGAGATACGTATTAAACTATCCGAGCTTTGTTATAAATCCATACCTGTTGATTTTACCGAAGATAAAAAACATATTGATCTCTCAACAGAACCCATGACCCTGGTAATTGCCAACGATTTAAAACCAGAAGTAGTGGGCGATGTAGTAAAAGAGATTGCAATTTTTAAAGCTCATAACGGTAGACCAATTGTAATTTGCACCCAAGGGCCAGACTCCCAAGCCTTTGCTACATATGCCGAACGTGTAATTGCTCTACCCAAAGTAAGCACAGACTTAGCCTTTGCTCTTGCTGCGGTTGCTGGTCACATGTTCTCATTTTATGCAGCACAAGCAGTAGATGAAGGGGCGCAATCTCTTAAAAAGATTATGCTTAGCCTAGGAGACATAATAAAATCCAAATCAGCTAATGATGTAAGCATATCTCTAGATACCTTTGCCGATTTTCTAAATTGTGCAGCTAAAGGTGGGTATGATTCTGGCCTTGGGGCAAGACACATAGCAAAAATATCTTTAAGTGCCAGTGCTATGAGTACAGCACATAAAAACAGTGATATATCAACCTGCATAAACATTGCTAAAGAGCTATTAACCCCACTACAAACAACAATTGATGAAACCAGCCGCCCTATTGATACCATTCGCCATCAAGCAAAAACTGTAACTGTTGGTACAAGCCGACCTGACGATGCCCTATCACCAGTTGTTAGAGATGCCATAGCCAACATAGGTATATTAGAAAGCGGTATATCTACAGATGATCGTAAAACCTTATCTTTAATTTCTCGCCTTGTTGATCAGGTAATATGGGGTGCTGAACTTAAAATCCAGAAAAACGAAGCCCAAAAACTGCTACAACTAATAGGAATCCCTCCTCCATCAAACGCCCTAGAACGCTACAACCAAGAGACAAACCCCGTAGGTTTAATAGGTGCTGTAATTGATGAAAACCGGGTAAAAATTGGTAGGCTAGGTGATGTTGAAGCCATAGTAATACCAGTAAGAAACGAAAACTCCCCTGAAGCAAGCACTATTATTTTTCTATCTATAAAAATGCTAAACTACGCATCAAGAGAACAAAAATTAACAGTGCTAAAGTCGCTAGGTATTTTCAAAAAGAAACTACGTGAATGGGAAGCCTACCACAACGCAGAAGTAGAAAAAGAGCTAATAAAAGAGATAGCAGACAAAGACCCAACAACACTATTTTTCGACCCCAATTCTCTTAACCCGGCACATGTTAGTGTGTTAATTTAGAATCAGATAAATTTCATTTCAGTAATAAATTTATCTTCGTCGGCTTGTTCTAGTATGTCTATTTTGCTAAGTAAAATCAATATCACCCCAACATGGACGAAACTAAAATCTGCTTTTAACCTGTTTTAGAGACACAATAAATAGCTAAACTAACTCCCAAATGCTGCCCAATTTATGCTTACTTCGCCAATTCGGGTTTCTGACTTTGTTTCAATGGTTATGGTAAAGCCTGAGTTGTCTATTTTGCTGGCACTGGCTTGCAGTTTGGTTTTTTCTGTTAGTGACTCAAGAGTAGTTATACCTAAGATGATTTTGGGAGGATTTTGAAAAGGGGTGGCAAAGTCAAGACGTTTAATTAACTGCCGCTTTTTGGAGAACATGTTGGCTAACTTCCAACTTTTAGAGCCTTTTTTAGCTTGTAAAACACCACTTTCTACTCTTAGTTGTTCTTTTTTGGCAATAGTATTTACCTGAGTCTGTAGTTTTGTTATTTCGCCTTCTAACTTGCTTATTTTTAAACTGCTTTTTTCTAGGGTTTTAATTCGTTCTGTTAACTTGTTTATTGCTTTCGTAGTTGCATCTATGGTTCTGGTGGTTTTAGTTGTTGCAGGTATAACAGAGCCATCTTTTTGTGGGGCTGTTGCAGCTGTTTTTTCTTCTTTAAAAAAGGTTTGCTTTGGGTCGTTCATAACCCAAACCCCTATAGCAGTTGAAAAAATCGCAAAAAATAGTACAAAAACAATTGGTCGCATAACTATGTACTCCTACTTTTGTTTATCATTTCTTAACCATCTATTCCAAAAATTATTCCCTGTCGGTATTATCTGGTCAAGAAAATCTTGGAGATCAATATCAAATAGTTTGGACAGTTGCTTTGCCCGTTTTTTTGGTTGGCTATAATCTCCCCATGATTGGGGTTTATTACATGCAATTATAATTTCATTGTTGGTCTTATCCACAGGCAAACGCAAGAGACTATCTTTAAAACATATCCTTAGCATCTCTATACCACGATCAAAAAAAGCCTTTTCACCTTTGGCCATATTAAGAGCCATTACACCATTAGCTGATAAAAGCCTTTTGGCTCCACTAAAAAAATCTCTAGCGTATACCGATTGTGCCATTCCGCTATGATCAAAAGCATCAACTAAAATAAGATCATAACCACCATGCTTAGGTTTGCTTTCTAAAATATATTTAGTACCATCGGCTATAGCTATTGAAAGATTGTCGTTTTGCTTTGGTAATAAAAAATAATTACGTGCTAAACGGGGTATACACTCATTATATTCCACTACCTGGATATGGCATTTGGGATAATGTTTTAATAAAAATCTTACTATAGAACCACCACCTAAGCCTATCATTAAAATATGTTTTGGTGGCTCTTCAAGGAACATCAAACAAGAAGTCATGTGTCTGGCATAATTTAACACCAACTTATCTGGGTCGCTATCTAGCATACGAGACTGTACTAAATGGCTATCAAAACGCAGGCTACGAAAAGGGCCTTCCTGGATAACCTCAATTAACTGCCCTTGCCAAAACTGCCTGTAAAGTAACTTTTTTTTGGTTGGACCACCCATGACACTGTTATTCATACAACAATTTCACCTATCACGGACATTTTTTTATTTCTTATGATTAATTACAAAATCAATATTGTGCTATTTATTAAAATTTATCAAGTATAGGCTTAATTACATTTATTTATTAAAAAAGCTTTACCTATTTATAGCCAAGATTCAAATGTTGTATTTTAGCTCAATTAGATGTAGAGTCTCCAACTGTTAAATATTTTAATAAATATATGCACTATTGCGCCATATGCGTTGTATTTTTGATACACTAATGGCAATTTTACAACATTTTTAAGCTAGATATCTATTTCTCAACTATTGGGGTAAGTTTAAAATGCTAAATCCAAATAAAAAAAGTTTCTTATTAAATTCTTGTTTATCTATACTATTAATTACAAGCATGCTTTTAATATCCACACCTAAAAACGCACAAGCAGGAGTTACACTTAGCGTTAAGGGTGGTATAGTTATGTTTGAGAATGGCGGTGCTGGAGATGGCCTTGATTTTGAATTAGATTATGAGGCTGGTTATGCAGCTGCTATAGCTCTTGGCTATGACCTTCCGGTATTACCATTAAAATTTGAAGTGGAATATCTTTATCAATCAGCCAATGTTGATGAGGTATCTAGCCCACCAGCAGGTTTTACAGCACTATCCACCTTTTCTGGCGAAGCTACAGTTAACGCGCTTATGGTTAACGCTTATGTAAACCTTCCTATTCCACTGTTAAAACCATATATCGGTATTGGTGTGGGTGGTGCAAATGTTAACTATTCCAGTATTTCCACCGACAATATGCAACTTTTTGACGAATCATCTACCCTTTTTGCCTACCAAGGCATGGTCGGTATTCTTTTTTCAGTACCTGTTCTACCAGTTGAGCTAATGGCTGAATATCGTTATTTTGCAACAACAGATGCAGAGTCAACTGCTGATGTTGTTAATACAAATTTTGAAATTCCCTTTGCCTCTCACTTAGCTCTATTAGGTGCTAGAATTGAGTTTTAAGATATAATTTTATCAACACCCAACACATTTGGGTTGGGTGTTGGTTTTTTTGTTTAACACTATTTTCAAGCTAAGAAAAACACTGCTTGGGCTTACTGATTTTCTGCAATTAAACTAAATATTTCAACTATACCCTCCTACTGTTCATTGAATAACAATTAACTATGGCAAGTCTTTCTCTAGAACGACTATAGAACACATCATTTTTTATTCATAATTTAAAATAGAGCAGTGCAGAGTTATCTAACATTTATCAGGGGTAAATAAGGTTTTGTATGTTAACCTGCGCCAAAGAGTGGGCTGGATGATCGCGGGTGCAGAGGTATTTTATACCAAAACACTGGAGGAAAGTCCGGGCTCCATAAAGCAAGATGCCGGGTAACACCCGGCGGGGGTAACCCTAGGGATAGTGCCACAGAAAGCAAACCGCCGGACTAGTTTTTCAACTATCGGTAAGGGTGAAAGGGTGCGGTAAGAGCGCACCGCGTTTTTCAGGTAACTGAAACGGCATGGTAAACCCCGTCTGGAGCAAGACCAAATAGGGGAACGTTTATGACGGCTCGTCCAGTTCCCGGGTAGGTCGCAAGAGGTGCTTGGCAACAAGTATCCCAGATGAATGATCATCACCTAGCTAGCAATAGCTAGGACACAGAACCCGGCTTACAGGCCCACTCTTTTTTATTTTTACTAAATTAACCGCATATACAAAAAAAACTCTCATCACTTATCAATAACAAACATATATTAACCTCATAAATATAATCCCTACTCAAGAACTAAATATTATAAGTATTAACTTTTTTCTTCTTTTATAGTGCAGAGATATAGTTTGAGAGAATATTTCGTTTATTTAATTTATGTGAGGATAAACAGTATAATACATGCCTATGCAATCACCATATCGTCCAATATTGGTAATGTTGCACTTTAACAAAACTAATACCTTTTTTTCATGACCCTTTTGTATTTCCAATCTCTTTTTACTTAAAGAGACAACTCTACCACCCAAGATAGCAGAGCCAACCCCTACTCTTTTGCCTTCTATCATTGCCCAATTTTTGTTGCTATTATTTGGGTATGTTTTTATGAAGCTTACTTGCCAGCGGGCGTTTGTTATCTTTTCTGAGTTGTTACCATCTGCAAAAATGTCAATTTTTAGGTTTATTTCTTGGACTTCTTCAACATATGGCTTGGTGGGGTCAGGCAAAGGGGCAGCAATAGCCTTGCCACTTAAAAATATGGCTATGGTTAAAACTACAATTAAGGCTTTTATCACCGTTAGAAATGGTATAACAGTATTGAAACACCATAAGCGACCACAAATGAGTTTTTGCTGTCTAGGGAGTATAGCTCACTCATTAGTTTTGCTAATTTAGCTGGGTGCGCACCAACGTCTCTTGGAATTTCGTTTAACCATCTAGATAGTTTGTCTTTACCGTAAGTAGCTACTATGGAGTCTATCCAGTTACTGGGAAAATCGTCTGGGTTGCTATCGAACATATCTGCGCCGATATGAATTATAGATAAAATCTCTTCTTGATTAAACCGGTTTAAACCAGTGGCATCTGCTAGGTTAAGGTTGATATTATCGATATAACCTTCAACTGTGGAACCACAAATGTTTGATGATATCTCTAGTGAAATTTTTGTTTTAGCAACACGTTCTGGGTCTATACCTGTTAATCTTTCTCTTAGAATTTGATCTGCATCTATCTCTACATGACGCATAGTTCCATCAAATGGGCCTTGGGATACTACGGAATATATTGTGTCAGAATTTTCTAATTCTGAAAAAATAACATTAAAATAAATGCTTCTTATCTCACCTAATATATGATTTCGGCTATCGAGAAAATATACTCGCATACCAAGCCACGCTCTATCATCTATACCACCCATAGCGTATAGAGGTGTATAATCATAAGATATTCTGGTTACCCTTTTATCTATATCTTTTTGCACCATCTGGCTTGGTTGATTTTCTTGAAAATGTAAAAAAACCTGACCTTCTTGCAGCTCTGCGGTGGCTTCTGGAGGGATAGTAGATTTATCCACGCGGGAGTCATAAATCTCTTGTTCTATCTCACGCTGTAATGGGTTGCCGTCGGATTTTCTCGTTCTGGGAAAAAACATGTTGTTTTGAGGCTCATCAACCATCCTAGGCACAGCAGCTACACACTCGCCACCACTTAAGATCTCTTTCCAGCCGTTGCCTATAATATAGCTATCTGGTCTTTCGAAATCTTCTACAAATATCCTTTCAGAAGCCGTTGCCGGGATTGCTAATAAAAGCCCCACAATACTTACCAACAATAAACTAAAAAAAGAATAACTTATAAACCTGGAGAAAAACATGCTGCCCACCCCAATAACAATATTACATAGATTTTTGATATTTTCTGTAAAATTTCAATACTTTGGTAACATACTTTCTAGTTTCTGGATATGGCGGAATGACATAACCATATCTTTTAACTGCGTTATGCCCAGCATTGTATGCTGCCAATGAAAGGCGCAAATCGTATTTAAACATAATTAACAACTCACGCAAAAATCGCACTCCACCGTTTATGTTTGATGCTGGGTCTAAACGATTTTTAACACCATACTTCTTTGCAGTGGCAGGCATAAGCTGCATAAGGCCAACCGCACCTTTTCTTGAAACTGCTAATGGATTAAAACCAGACTCTGCCTTTATTACAGCTTTTATCAACGCACTCTGCACACCATGGCGACGAGATGCAGCCAAAATAACTTCATTAAACGGAACTTTGACGTTTTTTTGCTTTGCCCTTCTTACCCTTTCTAACCTTTCACTCTTTTTAGAAGAGTATAACATCCTGTAACGTGGGTCTGTAGGGCGGTCTGTAAGATGTATAATACCCCGACTATCAACGTAGGAGTACACCGCAGCCTTGGATGGCAAAGAGTAGATGGATACTAATAATACTACGGATAGTATCAAAAAATATCTATATTTCTTGGTTCTAATCACTAAGATCCCCGTCTTTTTGAATACTTCTTTTTAGTATAATTATTGCTCATCTAACCTACCTTGCAATAATTGTACTAGTTGGGCATCTTTGTTGTAATTTTTTTAGGACATGGCCCCATATGCAACCAGAAATGGACTTATAAATTCTCACCCCTCCCCCTCAATAAGAAGAAAAAACTACTTTTATTTATGTATAATAACCGTCACCCGCACCATCACCAATACCATCAGTTTCTACCAATAGCTGCAAAGCAACTCCGTCAGCATCTATTCTTACTACCCGGCAAGGAAAACGATATTCACTATCAGACCCACCTTCATCTGGTGCAGCCAAGCCCATATCCCCCTCCTCACCTACATTTAAGCCAAAGGGACGTTCAGCAGTTACTAAAAACATGCCACCTGTACCCATATTTTTAAGCCGACCTAAAACTACAGCGCCATTCTCTAATACCAGTGTTACCACAGCACGGGCCGGAAAACGGTTAACCTTACGGGAGTAATCTTCCCTTATATCTTTCTTTTTTCCCCAAGGTATAAGATTGCTAAACTTCACTGTGTTACCCTAAGACCTTCTGCATACAGTCTCTAACTGCTTCAAAGGTAGCTGGTAACAGCATGCATCTGGTTGGGCTATCCATAACACCTTGTAAAACAGCGGGAACATCTGGTGTACGACCTGTGGCATCTTCAACTGCCTGACCAAACTTTGCAGGATGAGCCGTAGCAAGACAAATTACATCACTGCGCCCATTTGCAGCACACACACCAACTGCTGAGTGTGGATCTAGTATATAATTGTCTTGTTTAAAAACTGCTTTTATAGCTGCCGATGTCTCCTCTTCACTAACAGCTTTAGCCAAAAACAGAGGTTTAGTCTTTGCCAACACATCTTCTGTTACAGAAAAACCACCATCACTATCTAGTTGTTCCATTAACGATTTTAATTTAGCGGAATCCTCATCTAGAAGATAATAGAGATAACGCTCAAAGTTTGATGATATCTGAATATCCATAGATGGGCTAATTGTAGGAGCAACAGTACCAGCTCGGTACGTACCGGTATTAAAAAAGCGCGACAAAATATCGTTGCGGTTGGTTGCTAAAATCAAGTTTTCTATTGGCAACCCCATACGGTGGGCCATGTAACCTGCAAAAATATCGCCAAAATTTCCGGTTGGCACACTAAAAGTTACAGTTTTGTTTGTCCCTTTATTTACCTGACCCCAAGCATAAAAATAGTAGACAATCTGGGCTAATATTCGCGCCCAATTAATAGAGTTAACAGCACCTAGTTGATATTTATTTTTAAAATCCAAATCGTTAAACAGCTGCTTAACAATAGCCTGACCGTCATCAAATGTGCCTTTTATAGCTATATTATGAACATTATCATCTAAAACAGTAGTCATCTGCCGTTCTTGAATTGGCGACACCCTACCGTTGGGATGAAGTATAAAAATTTGAATACCCTTACGGCCTCGCACACCATAAATAGCAGCCGAACCAGTATCACCAGAAGTAGCCCCTATTATATTTAACTGACCACCTTGTTTTGCTAAGATATGCTCAAAAAGATTGCCTAAAAATTGTAGTGCCACATCTTTAAAGGCCAATGTAGGGCCGTGAAAAAGCTCTAAAACATAACGATTACCAACCTTTACAACTGGTGTTACATCTGGATGGTTAAAACTGGCAAAAGAGTTTTCAATTATTGTATCTAAGTCAGCTTTGGCTATATCCCTAGGTTCTACAAAAAGCCCTATAACCTCTTTTGCTAAGTTTGCAAAAGATAGTTTTGACCATTTATTAAGAGTTGCATTATCAACAGCAGGAATTTTTTCTGGTAATAATAGACCACCGTCAGTGGCTAGGCCCATCATGACTGCTTTTGAAAATGTAACTGGGGCTACACCACCCCTAGTGCTGATATAACGCAAAAAACTTCTCCTAAAAAAACTACTATGTGGGTTTGGTGGACAACGAAACTATGGGCTTTGTAAAAAATTCAGCAGTTAAATGATTCTCCTACACCCAATTATATAAAAAACTTTTTTTTTCATCTTATAATAATTTATTAATTAACCAGTTAAATAACAAGTTAATACAAAGACAATCCAAGAGAAAACTTAGAATGCTCAGATAATTTCAAACTATAACGCTTTGCAATATCTCTAGCGAACAACTCTATAACTTCTGATGAACCAGATATTTTTTCAACCTCTATTTCACCAATCTCAACATTGCGTCCATTAGCCCGTACAACGCCCCAATCAAGGGCAATTTCAACCCTTGTACCACCACCTAAATCTAGCAAGCAAGTCTCTCTTTTTATATCGCTTTCCAATAAAGGCAAAAAACTGAAATCAGACGTTCTATCTATGTTTACAATAAGCCCATCAAGCCTGTCTTTAACCAAGCCAGGAACAATGTCAGAATAATGTAAGCCAGAATAGAAGTTATTAGGGGGGTTGGTCAAGCGTTGTTCCCACTCCAAACGTTTAGCCACACCGTTTTCAGTGCTACCAAAGCCTTTTAAGCCTAAAATATAAGAGTCTGATTCACCCTTTCTTAGGCGTAGAGCTAACCTTTGTTTAAGTAGGTATCTATCGGAAGTATCAAAATAAATTGTTAGTTCTTGCCGTTTATACCAGCCATTAACAACTTTTTTTATTAAATGAGGATCATCTTTGATTTGCTTGAAAATTATTTTTGTGGGGACAGTAAGTTTTATCTCTTCTTCAACAACCCCATTCACATCATAGGTAGATGAAGAAGGTATAATTTCATCTTTTGGGCTTTTCACTTACGAACTGGATATCCCTGCCCCTCCCAATGAATCATACCACCCGATACATTGTAGACATTTTCAAACCCTGCACGTTTTAAAATAACAGTACCACTTAAAGAACGGTTACCACTACGACAAACAACAGCAACTGTACTGTCAGGACACATTTTTTTAACCTCTTCTACACGTCCTTTTAGTTCGTTAAGAGGTATTAATCTTGATCCTTTAGCGTGGCCTGCGTCATATTCTGCTTTAGTACGAACATCTATAAGTACTATTGGAGGGTTAGCTCCAAGCTTTTCGACAAGCTCGTGCACTGTTAATTTTTTTACACCTAGTATTCGGGAGAAAACCTGCGCACGCAGAACAAACCCCAAAAACATTAATACAACTACCCATTGAAGGCTATCTTCGTTTAATTCAAACATTTAAATATTATTCTTTTATTTGGTTTTTAAGGCAAAATTAAATAAATTTAATCCAGGTCTCTAGGAGAAGTGCAGAAAATTGATTTAGTTAAGGTAACCAGATCTAACACCTTACAATCTCCAACTCGATAAAACACCTGATTGGCCTCGCGCCTTGAGTCTAAGATATTTTTATCTCTCATTATGGTTAAATGTTGAGAAACATTTGATTGTGTGGTGCCAACTGCTTCAACTAACTCTTGTACACTTAGCTCTTTTTCTTTAAGGGCAACAATCACCTTAAGGCGCAGAGGATGAGCCAGAGCTTTCATGCAACGAGCTACTTTTTCAATATTGTTCTCATTAAAATCTTCCGCCACGGTTACGTCCCTTTCCATTATGGGAGATGTCACGGTATACTGTCTAGATAGTCAGTTGTGCGCGTTTGCACCCAATATTAGTTTCTACTAATAATAGACCAAGCTTTTATATGCGTCAACTTAATTGAGTTATAAAAATCATTTATCTCGGATTTAAATACGTTGTCGTTAACCTACATCAAACGAAGAGTTCAAAATGGATGCTGATCTCACATTACAAGAAGACCTAGTTTATAAATGGCTCAAAGACAATCCTGAGTTTTTTAACAACTACCCTGACATTCTACCAGCTGCCATTACAGTTTCAGGTAAAGTACTCAGTTTGGAAGCAGGCCAACTAAAAAAATTACAAAAACAGAACGAAAAACTCAGCGATAAGCTAGAAGATATTCTTAAACGGCTCCATCGTAACGATGAAATACATAAAACATATCATGAAATACAAATTAGCTTGCTAACTGCAACTACACCCCAAGAGCTAATAAAAGTAACAACTAAGTCAACTGAAGATCAACTATCAGTTGGCAGAATAACAGTGGCTATTAATACCTCAGAAAAAGATATTACAGATCTCTATAAAAATTTAAGTGAAGATTTTCCTCTTGATCGGCTGTTTTTTATACCATCTGATGAACTATCACAAACCCTAAAAAAGCCAGCAAAGCCAGTTATTCGTGTAGGTCTGGAAGGTAACAACCGTAACCTTTTTTTTGGCGATCATTCAGATAAAATCCGCTCCGAAGCTCTGGTTCCGCTGTTTAGCCACCCTAACCATGAAAGAGCACGTCTAATAGGTTCACTAAATATAGGTGATCCCTCACCTAGCCGTTTTCTACCTAGTGACTCAACAGAGCTACTGCAAGACTTAGCAGATGTATTGGGATTATGTTTAAATAGGTTAGCAAACTGCACAAATATTAAACCTGACCAATAAAATTCGGCACGGTATATGCTTTGGTAAATATTAAGAAGCAAAAGAGCTATTAATATAGTCTACATAACCATTTTTTATCTATTTTAAGAGATGAATCAAGAGTATCTGACATATCTACTTAAACTTAGGATTAAAATTAACCATGGCCCAAACCGATATTTTTACACCATTTGCCGATAGTATGACTAGTAAATCTCCCCACACTATTGCAGCTTATATACGCGACCTTAACCATTTTGCCACATATTGGCTAGAATTAGACGGCTCACACCTAACCTTAGAGGCAGCTGCGGGAATACTCCCTGCGGATATTCGTGGCTACATGGGGCTTTGCCACCGCCAAAAATTATCTAAACCCACTATGCAACGCCGTATAGCATCCCTACGCTCTTGGTTTCGCTATTTAGAACAACAGGGCTTAGTAAAAAACAACCCTGCATCTTTAGTGTCTACTCCAAAAACCGGACAACGACTGCCTCGCGCTCCCAGCGAAGAAGATACCGCCAAGCTTCTAGAATATAAAGCTCCTGGCATGCAATCTGACCCTGACTGGCTCCTAAAACGGGATAAAGCAATTTTAGAGTTATTATACGGGTCAGGACTTCGTATTAACGAGATGTGTTCTCTTAATCTTAGAGATATAAACTTAAGAGAACATGAGGCTAGAGTAATTGGTAAGGGTAACAAAGAGAGGGTGGTTCCATTAGGTAGCCACTCTATTGCTGCTATAAAAGATTATATGGAAAGTTTGGCGCAAAAAATTGGCCCAGGCGCAGGTGACACCCCACTTTTTATTGGTGTTAAACAGTTAAACAAACGCTGTAGGCTAAACCCACGCCAAGTGCAAAGGTTAATTCAAGCTAGGCGACGTTGGCTTGGTCTACCAGAAAAAACCACACCCCACGCACTCCGCCACGCTTTTGCGACCCATTTGTTACAAGCAGGAGCAGACCTAAGGGCAATTCAAGAAATGTTAGGCCATGCGTCTCTATCTACAACACAAAAATATACCCATTTAGATAGAGCGGGCCTTGCTAAAATTTATGATGCAGCCCACCCAAGGGCAAAAAGAGCTTAGAATACATGAACTTAAAATCAAATATTAGAAACCCCACATTTGTATCATCAAGCCTACAATCAACTACCTCACAATGAACACCCAAACTATACGTATAATAGAGTGGATGCTACTACCACCAGGTGTAACCATACTCCTGCTTTTAGTAGTTATTTACACTTTGAATAACAACAAAAAAGGCTATAAGAATAGAGACAATAAAAGCCCTTTTATTATATGGCTAGCAATTTTCTCACTCTATTTTATGAGTATAAACTATACTGCAAATTCATTAACATCACTACTTGAACGCCCAGACATACACCCACCACTTACAATTGAGCAGATAAAAACTGAAAACGCCCAAGCAATTATAATTTTAGGTCATGGGCGTTACCCAAAAGCACCAGAATATAATAATGAAGATACCCTCAACACAGGAGGGCTAGCAAGAGCCAGATATGGAGCTAAACTACATAGAGAGACAGGGTTGCCAATTTTATTAGCAGGTGGCAGCCCTTATGGAGAGAGTAACTCTGAGGCATCTATAATGAAGAAAGTGCTAGAAAATGAGTTTAATGTGCCTGTACGCTGGTTGGAAGAGAGAAGTAAAAACACCTATGAAAATGCCCTATACAGCTCTCAACTCCTAAAAAAAGAAAATATAAAGCGAGTGCTTATGGTCACCCACTCAAGGGACATTATCCGCGCCTTGGGGGCTTTTGAAAAGGTTGGCATTCTACAGGTCACACCTGCCCCAACTCTTTTTGGCCAAAAGCCCACAAGTAATTCCATAAAAAGTTTTACCCCAAACCCCTACGCCTTAAGCCGTAACGCAGTTGCCCTCCACGAATTAGCAGGTATGTATTGGTACAACTTGCGATATGGCGTTAAGTAGAAAATCACAATAAATTGATATCTCCTTACCTAGCTACGTGTCTTGTTTCCCAATCTCTAACTTTACGTCTTGCATCTCCAAAAAGGGTGTCATAATTCTCTAATCGAACCATGCGACTAGCCTTATTGCTCAAGAGATCTATAAGCGGTTGGTGTACTGTATAATTTTTAAAATATTTTTCTTGGGTTCTTGGGGCAACAGAATCGGTTCCTGCTAGAAATCTTTCTGGGTGAGCATTTATTACTGCTGCCCATTTTCTTGTTGTTTCAGGAGTTGCCTGTATATATTTGGCAATTTCATCCCACGCAAGGTCGAAATATACATGAGATAGTGCTGGGTCGTTTAAAATATTTAACAATAACTCGGTATGGTTTGTTGTAGGCTTCACATAACGTCCCAAACCAGTATGCGCCCAAATGATGTTTGCTTTTGGGTGTTTTCTTAAAACATTAACAACATCTAAATAATGCGCAGGATTTAGTTTATCATCGTTTCGAATCGTATTGATATCGCAATGAAGCACAACTAACAGACCAATTTCACTAGCCTGTTTTAGGATCTCATGAAAAGCCCGGTTATTTACACTTGCAGTATGTCCGGCAATTTTAGAACTAACAAACTCTTTATGAATGGAAAACTCGCCAATACCGGTAAACACCCCAGGAAAAGTTCTTAAAACCCTCTCTATATGATCTGTTGCATACATGTCTGTGGGGTTAAAACCAGTAATCATAGGATCAAAGCGATTTTGTTCCTCTGGAGTTAAAGCTAAATATTGTTTAGCTAAAGCCGCATCAACAAAGGAGTAATAATAGAGTCGCGCGTCAGATTCTAGATAATAATCAGGTACACGGTTCCCTGATACGAAGAAGTCCCATTTTTGTTGAAGAGGTAGACCCATAAGTGCAGATTTTCCTACCTTATCCCCCATTGTTTTTAAAAATTCTCTAGGTGTTGGCCCTTTTTGAACATAATTTGTCAAATGAAAATGGCTATCGTTAATGATAGGATTTTTTGGTTCAGCTTGGCTTTGAGGCACTGCAAACATTAAGCTCATGACCATAAGAGGGATAAACATTGCTCTTAGGAGACCTTTATATTTCAATGCTTTATAATCAAAATACTGCTTAATATTAATGGTCATACTTTTCTCCAAGTTTGGTACAAGTCAATGTAAAAATATAATTCTGAAGTAATCAACGTGAGTTTTCAACCTAATATTTTTATAAAATACCTAACCAGATAACAACGCGCTTTTCCTAACCAAAGAAGGATAACTGTATAAATGCCTAATTTACCTAAAACGGTAGATTATTCCCTATCAATATCTGGTTTTCGTAAACCAAACAGCCACATAAACAGCTGATTTATTAAAATAATTAAAAACCATCAGTTTTGGCAAACTTTCTGCACTGTACATAAGCCAGATCAGTAAATAGGCAGTAAAAGCCTATGTACTGCTACAATCTTTTTACCAGACATATTTGAAGGTTTTTTGTAATGAGATATCAAAAATTATTAATAAAGCCACTCGCCATCTTCATAATGCTTACATGCTTGCCTGTGGGAGCAAATGCAGCACAAGGTGTTATTAAGATACCCCCATCTCCTATATTACATATTCAAATGTTGTTAAAACGTCGACTTGTGGCAAAAGATCAGATTAAGAATGTGCGACTAAACGCTCGCAGCCAAATTTCTAGTGCCCAGACCGCTCTTGAACTATCTAGGTTGCGGGCTCAAAACGATAATAACAATCTACAAAAAGCTTGGCGAAATGAGGCAAAAGGGTTGTCTGACCTCAATGACACAACAAAAAATTACTATAACAATAAAAAATCCGCTCAACAAGCTCAACGCACTATGCGGGAAGTGTACGAGCAAAGCGAAGCAAAAATTGCATATCTAACTCAAGAAATTAAAAATATTGAAAATGAAATTGAGGTAACAAGAGTTAACTGGGCAAACCAATATGGTGCTCAACTGCTTGATGCTGCAATATATACAAATAAAGCAGTCAAAGAGGTTAACGACCGCTATAGACCGTTGATTGCTATGGTACAAAAAAGAATTAATCGTGAAAAAACAGCTTTAATGATAGAAAAAAATAATTTGCAAGGGATTAAGGCAAAAGCTTTAAAAGAAACCCAACAAACCATGGCCTGGGTAACAAAAACAAAAAATATGGTTAACAAAGCTCATTCAGCAGCGGGATCATCCTGGCATGTTGATACTGGTTCTTATGGTGATATAAAAGCAGAGTTAGAGAATGCAGATTCATCTAAAAAGCAACTTAAACTAGCAATTAGTCAGGCTAAGGTAATTGGTGGACTAATTGCCTCTGAAATTGCCATTGCTACCGCCAAAGTAGAGAGCCAAGCAGCAAGGTTACAATCAGCAATGGATGAGTTAGTTGCACTACAAAGTCAAAATAATAGTGAAGCAGCAGTGTTCACCCAAAAACAGCAGATGATACGTACTTTATCATCTTTAGTACGGGGACCAGTTAGATATAAAAATTAATTTTGTTTGGAATAAGTTGTAATTTGCGGGGTTAAATTTTGCACTAGTTAGAATAACTATTTTTGACAAGATACCAATAGAGTTTAGATTTAAACCTGACAGTTATTTTTTTAAACAAGTAACTGTCAGGCTTAGTTTGAACTATTATATACTCAAGCTTCTGCTTTAGGCTCTTCAGTTTCAGCTTGAGGCTCTTCTTCCTCTTCTTCCATCTCTATACCTTCAACAATCCGGTCTAAGAAGTTAA